>CANFVD010000096.1 GCA_947450345.1 Actinomycetota bacterium | reverse complement strand
GGTGCACCCGCCCGTCGCGGACCCAAAGCTGGCGGCTTCGACCGTTCTCGCGATGACCGCGGCCGTGACGAACGCGGCTCGGATGACCGTCCTCGCCGCGAATACCGCGATGACGCCCCCCGCGCACCGCGCACGGGTCGCGCCGAGCGCGACAACCGCGGTCCCAGCGGCCCCCGTGCTGAGCGTCGCGCCGCCGAGTTTGGCGATCGCCGCGAAAGCCGTGACCGCGACGACAGCCGCGAGCGAAGTGGTGGTTATGAGCGGAGCACCGGCCGTGATCGCGACAACCGTTCCAGTGACAACCGTTCCAGTGACAATCGTGTCCGCGATGACCGCGAGCCTCGCGACTACCGCGGACGTGACGGCGGCGACCGTCCCGCTCGCGGTCGCGATGAGGGAACGCGCACGGACCGCTTCCGTGACGAGCGTCCCCGCACGGACCGTTCTCGCGATGACCGCGATGACCGGCGCCCCGCAGCTCGCACCGATCGGGATGACCGTCGTCCTGCCTCGCGTGGAGACCGCGACGAGCGTCGTCCCGCTTCGCGTTTCGACCGAGACGATCGTCCTCGCGCGGCCCGTCCGGCGCGAGGTGACCGCGACGACCGTCCGCGCACCGATCGCGTCCGCGATGACCGCGATTCGCGTCCCCGTGGTCGCGACCGTGACGACCGGGATCAGCGTTCGGGTGGATTCACGCCCCCCGAGGATGTCGTTCTCGACCGTCTCGACGCGGCCGTCGTGGCTCCCGAGGAAATGGACGGCATCTCGTTTGGCGACCTGGGACTCGGTGACAACATCTGTCGTCAGCTGGCCCAGTTGGGTGCGGCGAGCCCGTTCCCCATTCAGGCGGCCACCATTCCCATCATCCTCACCGGCCGGGACGTTCTCGGTCGCGGTCGCACCGGATCGGGAAAGACCATTGCCTTTGGTGCCCCGCTCGTCGAGCGCCTGCTCGCCGACGGCCCAACCGGTCGCAAGCAGGGTCGTCCTGCCCGTGCGCTCATCATGGCGCCGACGCGAGAGTTGGCCATGCAGATCGACCGCACAGTGCAGCCCATCGCGCGCTCGGTCGGCCTCTTCACCACCACGATTTACGGTGGCGTGCCTCAGCACAAGCAGGTGCTCAGCCTCCGCAAGGGCGTTGACATTCTGATTGCCACTCCTGGCCGTCTCGAGGACCTTGTTGAGCAGCGAATGATTGACCTCTCACACATCAGCATTACCGTCCTTGATGAGGCCGACCACATGTGCGACCTCGGATTCCTGGAGCCCGTTCAGCGCATCCTTCGTCAAACGGACCCCGATGGTCAGCGACTGCTCTTCTCGGCCACCCTTGATTCGGGTGTGTCCACCATCGTCAAGGAGTTCCTCAACGATCCGGGTATCTACGAGGTTTCCGGCGAAGACCAGGACTCGGCAACCATCGACCACAAGGTCTTTACGGTCGAATCGCGCGACAAGGTAGAAATCATTGCCGAGCTGGCTGCGCATTCCGAGAAGGTGCTTGTGTTCACGCGCACCCGCGCGTTCGCTGACATGTTGGCGGACGGACTCGACGATCGCGGCGTCCCTGCCACAAGCCTCCACGGCGACCTCAACCAAGCAAAGCGCACGCGAAACCTCGAGCGACTGAGCAGCGGACGCGTGCATGTGCTGGTGGCCACCGACGTCGCCGCGCGTGGAATCCACGTGGACGATGTGGATCTCGTGGTCCAGGCCGATCCACCAGACGACTACAAGTCGTACATGCACCGCGCTGGCCGTACCGGTCGTGCCGGCCGTGAGGGCACAGTTGTCACGCTCATTCCCAAGGCGCGTCAGCGTCGCATGAATGAGTTGCTCGAGCGGGCAGGAATTACTGCTCCGGCCGTAGCCGTGCGCCCGGGTGACGACGCCATCGTCAATCTTCTCGGCTAGGGGGCGGGCCGGCCTCGAGCCGGCCGTCACTCCTCAGGGGGGAATATTGGGGGATGCACGTCCGTTAGGCCCATTGTTCGTATTCGCTTCCCGACAAGAAAGTCCTCATGACCCAGACATCTGTTCCTCGTAAGTCGTGGATTGCGCTTGTCGTACTCCTCGCGGGAATGTTCATTGCCCTGCTCGACGCCACCATCGTCAACGTGGCGCTCCCCAGCATCCGTGACAGCCTGCACACGGGGGAGGCGGCACTGAGTTGGATCGTGTCGGGATACGCCCTCTCGTTCGGAATTGCGCTCATTCCGGCCGGTCGTTTTGGCGACAAGTACGGTCACAAATGGGTCTTTATCGTGGGTGTCGCACTTTTCACGATCGCGAGTGTGGCCTGCGGTCTTGCCGCGAATGATGTCCAGATCATCATCTGGCGCGTGGTTCAGGGACTCGCCGGTGGTATCTTCGTTCCGGCCGTGGGCTCGTTCATTCAGCTGCTCTTCACCGGTCGGGCGCGCGGTCGAGCGTTTGCCATTCTCGGCGCCGTCGTCGGTTTCTCGTCGGCGCTGGGCCTCATCACGGGTGGCCTTCTCATCCAGGCGTTTGGTGAGGCGGATGGATGGCGTTGGATCTTCTTCGTCAACCTACCCATTGGACTCGCCACGATTGTGGCCGCCATCATCGTTCTGCCCGCTCACGAAGACCAGCTAGCTCGAAACACCACGCTGGACTGGTTTGGTGTCGTTCTACTTGCGGGCGGGCTCACGGCAGTCCTCGTTCCTCTCATTGAGGGACAGCAAGAAGATTGGCCCCTGTGGACCTGGCTGTCGTTGGCCGGCGGAATTGTGCTGCTCGTTCTCTTCGCCCTGTGGGAAGTTGGCGTGGAACGCCGCAAGAAGTCGCCGCTCGTTCCGCCACGGCTCTATAAGCACGCCAGTTTCGCGTTTGGCACCATTCTGGCCTTGGTTTATTTCGCCGGATTTGTGAGCATCTTCTTCACTCTGTCCATCCTCTGGCAGGTGGGACTTGGTCACACGCCGCTCGAAGCGGGCCTGGTATCCTTGCCATTCGCGCTCGGAACGATTGTGGGCTCGTCGCAGAGTAGCCG
>CANFVD010000095.1 GCA_947450345.1 Actinomycetota bacterium | reverse complement strand
GGAAGCTGCGACGTGAACATGCCATCGAGCGTGGTCAGCGCTGCCTCAACGTCCTCGTTGCCCATGTATGACTCCGCGAGGTCGAGGCGCGCTCTCGCCTCGGCGACAGCATCACCTCGCTCCGTGGCGATGCGAATCTGGCTGGCGAGATCGTTGCGATGCACTTCGTACGCCGGCAGGAGCGGATCCGACCCTTCGTCGCGATCCGCTCGTCGCAACTGCTGAAACTCCAGCTCGTCGGGGGCAGTGTCCTCACCGGTTGCACGGTGAAACGCCGCCAACTGTTGGAGGAGGTCGGCGGCTTCCTCGTCTCGATTGAGCTCGGTATAACAATCGACGAAGTAGTGACGGACGTCGGCGAGCATGTCCCAGTTTTGTTGGGCGTGGAACAGGAGGGCCGCCTGCTCAAGGGCCGTAGCCGCCTCGTCAGGGAGATTGAGCAGGTAGAGACACAAGCCCAGCCGACGCTGTGCCTTGGCCGTACGCGGAGGCATGTCGAGAAAGCGTGCCACACTGAGGTTCTCCCTGGCGAGCTCGGCAGCTTCGGTGTACCGACGATTGCGACTCAGCGAGGCCACCATCTGGTCTTGAGCGATCAGCACCCACTCGGCGTTCTCCTCGCGGCGAAACACGTCGCGCGCCCACGTGAGGTGCGTCATCACGATGTCGGCGTCTTTCGTGCACTCCGCCACCTCAATGGCGGCGTGAGCGGCGGCGTGATCGTTTCCCGAGAGCTCAAAGAGCGCGCGGGCCTCCAGGATGGCTGTCAGAGCGTCGGACCATTGCCCGAGACCGCGGAGGCACGTCGAACGCGACTGGGCCACATCCGCCTGCCAATAGTCGGGGGCCGCAATCTTCGTGTAAATCTCCCCAGCCTTGGTGATTGACTCGAGACCCTCTTCGTAACGACTGTCATTGATGAGCACGCGGCAGCGGATGTACCAGGCGAAACCCTGCTCGCGCGGCTGATCTGCGTGCCCCCACGCCTCAATGGCAGTGTCGACGAGCGTGAGTGCGCGTTCGGTGTTGTCGGTCATGGCGGCGCGACGGCCGAGCGCCATCAGGGCCTGCGCGCGCGTTAGTGGGCTCGGAGATATCGACAGATTCCACAGTTCGTCTTCGTTCAGGTCGTCGATGTCGTCGTCAAAATTGTTCATATGCCCCCGCCTTCTGTGCCTGCCCCAGGTCACGCTCGTACCTCACGCGACGCGAGAAGTGCGTGCGGGAGGTGTGAGTATTCACTCACGAACGTCCGACAGTGAAAGCGCGACGCGCGCGCGAGTTCGGAATCTCGCAAGCGAATTAGTCGAGAAGCTCGACCGTTCCGGTAAAGGTCAGCTCTGCCGCGCCAGAGAGGGCGACGTGTTCGCCCTCCTCCGTAGCGAACATGCGCACCTGCAGTGAGCCGCCGGGAACATCCACGCGCCAGTGGTGCGGCGCGCTCACGCCCACAAAATGGCGAGTCGCGAGAGCCGCGGCCGCCACGCCCGTCCCGCAACTGAGGGTCTCGCCGCTACCCCGCTCGTGCACCCGCATGCGAATGCGACCCACGCCATCGGTCACCAGCGGATCGGCCGGCACCACAATCTCAACGTTTGTGCCGTTTTCGGGAACGGGGTCCACAGACGGTTCCACGGACAGGTTCGCGTTCTCAAGCTCATCGGTGCTGCCCACGACGACCACCGTGTGGGGATTCCCGAGATCAATCGTGAGTCCTGGGCGCGGTACGGGCAGACCGTGCACCGCGACGACGGGCTCGTCGTCACCGAGACGCCATCTCCCCAGGTCAACCGAGTAACCCTGCGTTGCCCGCTGCACGTCGCGAACGCCGGCCCGGGTACCGATAGCAATCGCTTGCCCGGGTTCGAGCTCGGCCAGTCCGGATGCTTCGAGAAAAGCAACGAAAACCCGGATGCCGTTGCCGCACATTTCGGCCACCGAACCGTCCGCGTTCCAGTAGTCCATAAACCATTCGGCATCGGCGTCGTGCGCCAGCGCGACCGGACCGGAGGGATCGGGCTCATGGGTCACGACGCCGCGCTTGCCGACCGTTGCCCGATTGAGTTTTGCGGAGCGCACGGCACGGATCACACCGTCGGCGCCCACACCGAAGTGCCGGTCGCACAGAGCGGCCACCTGGGGCGGCGTCAGGGGGGCCTCTCCCTCGGGGTCGGCGAACAGCACGAAGTCGTTGCCCGTTCCGTGACCCTTGGTGAAGTGCAGTGCGCGCGCCATGCAATTAGCCTAGGGCGCGCCGTGAGCGATGACACGCTCGACGAGCTTGCTTACCGCGGCATCACTTTCGGGCGCAGACACATCAATCGCGACCGACGATTCGTAGCGTCGAAACCACCCGACCTGGCGACGGGCATAGCGGCGCGTGAGGGCCTGCGTTTCCGAGATGGCTTCCGCTTCACTGAGGTAACCACGAATCTGCCCCAGCGCCTGGGCGTACCCGATGGCACGACTTGCCGTCACGCCACGTTCAAGGCCGAGAGGAATGAGGTTCCCCACTTCGGCAATCAGGCCGTCGGCCCACATGTGAACCACGCGCTCATCCAGGCGGGTCACCAGTTCGTCGCGGTCGGTGTGACACACGAGTATGTGTGTGTGCGACCAGGCCTGCGCGGGCGCTGTCACCTGCGGAGCGAGACGCCCCAGTTCGGCACCGTCACCCGAAATGGCGATGACCTCGAGCGCGCGAATCACGCGTCGGGCGTTCCGTGGGTCGATACGTGCGGCCGTCTCGGGCGCAAGCGCCCGTAATCGTGCTGCGAGGATACCGACACCGACCTCCTCTGCTTCCTGCTCGAGCGAGGCACGGACGGCGTCGTCGTGGCCCGGGAAGTCGAAGTCGAACAGCACAGACGAGACGTAGAGCCCCGATCCGCCCACAAGAATGGGGACGTTCCCACGCGCAATAATCTCGGCGATGACGCTCCGCGCTTGGGGCTGATACTGCGACACGGACGCTTCATCGGTGACGTCCATGACATCAATCATGTGGTGAGCCACACCCTC
>CANFVD010000094.1 GCA_947450345.1 Actinomycetota bacterium | reverse complement strand
GGCTCCGGACCACCCGCGCATCAAGGGCATCATCACGGCCCTGCGCGAAGTGATTGACCGCGGCGACATCCGACTCTTTGGCAACGTCAACTTTGGTACAGACATCACACTCGATGATCTCAAGCGTCACTACAACGCCGTCATTTTTTCGACGGGTGCCATTCGTGATGCCGACCTCAACATTCCCGGCATCGAACTGCCCGGTTCTTATGGTGGTGCGGACTTCGTGAGCTGGTACGACGGACACCCCGACGTGCCGCGCGACTGGCCGCTCGAGGCGTCCAGCGTGGCCGTGGTGGGCAACGGCAACGTGGCTCTTGACGTGGCACGCATGCTCGCCAAGCACGCCGACGATCTGCTTCCCACCGAGATTCCCGCCAACGTCTACTCCGGGCTCAAGGCGTCACCGGTCACCGATGTTCATGTCTTCGGTCGTCGCGGTCCCGCCCAAGCGAAGTTCTCTCCCCTCGAACTTCGTGAACTGGGGGAGCTCAACGACGTCGACATGATTGTCTACGACGAGGACTTTGTGATTGACGAGGCGAGCCAGAACGCCATCGAGACGAACAAGCAGGTCTTCGTGCTGATGAAGGTGATGAACGCGTGGCGCGAGCGTAAGTCGAGCACGGCCAGTCGTCGGCTTCACCTGCACTTCTATGCCAAGCCGCTGGAGGTCGTGGCCAACGAGCGCGGCGCCGTGGGCACGCTGCGGTTCGAGCGCACCGAGCCCGATGCCGCTGGTGGCGTGCGCGGCACCGGAGAAATCCGTGAGCTTGAAATCGGCGCCATCTACCGTGCCGTGGGCTACTTCGGTTCACCGCTCGACGGCATTCCGTTCGATGAGAAGCGCGGTGTGATTCCTAACCATGAGGGCCAAGTCATGGATGACGACGGCAAGAACATGCCGGGCGTGTACACCACGGGATGGATCAAGCGCGGGCCCGTGGGCCTCATCGGTCACACCAAGTCAGACGCGATGGAGACGGTCAAGCACCTGCTTCGCGACCAGGCCAATTGGTGGGCACCTGCCGAACCGGACGAGCAGTCAGTGATCGACCTTCTCAACTCGCGCGGCATCGAGTTCACCGACGCCGCCGGATGGGCCAAGCTCGACGACTACGAGAAGTCGCTCGGTGTTCCCGAGGGCCGTGAGCGCATCAAGGCCGTCGATCGCGCCGAGATGATCCGCGTCTCGCGCGCCTAAGCGGGCCGGCTAGGCGTCCAGTAACTCGCGAATCACCTCTTCGAAGGCCGCGTGATGGGCGGCGACATCGGCGAGCGACGTGGTGGGGCACATCAGCGCCATGTTGTGAAACGGCGTGAGCATGATGCCGCGGTTCATGAGGGCGACGTGAATGTAGTCCTCCAGCTCGGCATCTGCGGCGGCATTCGCCTCGGTGCCGTTGAGCGGGTACGGACGCGCAAACCGGTACTCCGCGCGGGCACCCAGCTGGTTGATGGCCCAGGGCAGGCGATAGCGATCGAAAATCTCGTTCATGCCGTTGGTGAAGACCGTGGCGGTGTCGATCATCGTGGCGAACGCGTCGTCGGTGAGCACCTTCTCTAGGGTCGCGCGCATCGCGGCAACCTGCAGCGGGTTGCCGGCGAGCGTGCCACCCACTCCGCCCATGTCAATCAGGTCGAGGTCGGTGCGCTCCAGCACACGGGCAGCGAAGTCGGCGCTCAGACCGTAGGTTCCCGTGGGGATGCCGCCGGCGATCGACTTGCCAATCACCACGATGTCGGGGTCAAGATCGTCGCGCTTTGTCATGCCGCCGGGGCCGGCAGAGAACGTGTGTGTCTCATCGATGATGAGGAGGGCATCGTATTTTCGGGTCAGCTCACGCACGCCCTCAAGGTAACCGGGCTCGGGAAGCACGATACCGATGTTGGTGAGCGCGGGCTCAATCAGAACGGCGGCCACGTCTCCGTGAGCCAACTGACGTTCGAGGCCAACGAGGTCGTTCATCTCGGCCACGCGGGACGTCACGGTGACGTCGACCGGCGACCCCACGTTTCCGGGGCGGCTCATGCCCTCCCCGTCGGGGCCCACCACGATCAGCGACTCGTCCACGCTGCCGTGGTAGCAGTAGGAGTGGAAGAGAATCTTGGGTTTGCCGGTGATGGCACGAACGAGGCGAATCGCCCAGCGGTTGGCGTCCGTTGCGGTGAGCGAGAAGCTCCACTTGTCCATGCCGAAACGGCGCGTAAGTTCGGCGCCCACCCACTCGGCATCTTCGGTCGGCAACATCGTGGTGAGGCCACCCGTTGCCGAGATCCGCTCACTGATGGCCGCAACGACGGCGGGCGCAGAGTGTCCCGCCATCGAGCCGGTGTCGCCCAAGGCAAAGTCGACGTACTCGTGGCCATCGATGTCCCAGATGCGGTTGCCCACCGCGCGGTCGAGGTACAGGGGGAAGCCGCCCGCCTTCTTGTTCATCCACGTCATGGGAACCCGGCCAAACAGGTGGTCGGCGCGCTCGTAGGCAGCCCGCGACCGAGGATTTCGTTCGGCGAAGACAGCGCGTTCACGTTCGGCCAACTCGGCAAGCCGGGTTCGATTGATCACGGTGTTGTGGGATTCGGCATCGTTGCTCATAGTGTGTCTGAGCCTAGGCGAGGGGTGATTCCCAGCCGTAGAGGGCACTCCGGTAAGCGAGAATGGCGCTATGACGAGTCGCGAAGTCCGCTGGGAGACCGACATTTTGGGCCGTGATTTTGAGCAGGCCACACTCGATTTGGGACGCGACGACGAGGGCGATGTGCTCGCCACCCTTGTTCGTTACACCCCGGCTCCCGCCGCCGGTCCGCGCCGTTTTCTCTCGCGGACTCCCCTACCCGCCGAGGGGGCAGACGTGCTCTATGTTCACGGTTGGTCAGACTACTTTTTTCATGACCACGTCGCCGCGTTCTGGGCGGCTCAGGGAGCTCGATTCTTCGCGCTCGACCTGCGCAAGTACGGTCGCAGCCTGCGTCCGGGCCAAACACCGGGATACGTCACGTCACTCGAGACGTACGACGCCGACATCGGGGCAGCCCTTGAGGTGATGGGTCACGGGGCGTCGTCGACGACTAAGCGCCCGCTCATTCTGCTGGGCCACTCCACCGGAGGGCTGATTTTGAGTTTGTGGTTG
>CANFVD010000093.1 GCA_947450345.1 Actinomycetota bacterium | reverse complement strand
GCGGATGTGCTCAACGAGCGGCCACGACAGATCGCGATACGGCGAGTTGATGATGCGCAGGGGAACGTGAATGTTCCAGCGAATCCAGTCCAGTTCGAGCTGTGCCGTGGCCATCTCGCTGACCGAAATGTGCACGGCTTCAAGGCTGTCGTGACGACCGGAGATGGCGTAGTCGAGCGCCTTCAACGCGGGCTTTTGCAAATTGCCCACCAACACGATGGCGTGGTCGCCCTTGGCCCCGAAGGTTGTCTCGGCATCAACCGCAACTTCGCGCTTTACGTCGCGGTAGTAGCGGTGGACGCCAATCATGAGGAAGTACAGAATCGGCATCGCAATAAACACGAGGTAGGCGCCGTGCGTGAACTTGGTGATCGTCACCACAATGAGCACCGTGAAGGTGAAGACCGCGCCGATGACGTTGATGGTGAGACTGGCTTTGATGTTTCCCGTTTTCTCGGGTTTTGTTCGCAGGAGGCGAATCCAGTGCCGGACCATGCCGGTCTGCCCCAACGTAAACGACACGAATACGCCAATGATGTACAGCTGAATCAGCATCGTGAGGTTGGCTTGGAAGGCCGCGAGGATTCCGATGGCCACGAGCCCGAGGGCAATCACACCATTGGAGTAGATCAGTCGATCGCCGCGATTTTCGAGCGCCTTGGGCGCATATCCATCTCGGGCGAGCACGCCACCCAGAAGTGGGAACCCGTTGAAGGCAGTGTTGGCAGCGAGCAACAAAATCAGCGCGGTGGCCGCTTGGATCACGAAGAAGAGAATGGAGTTGTTGCCAAACGTGGCCGCCGCAATCTGCGCGATGAGGGAGCGTTGTGGCGTGGTTTCGCAGTTCGCAAAGCCCACCAGGTTGCACGCATTTTCCACGTACTTGACGCCAGAGATGAGCGCCATCACAACGAGGCCTGAGAAGAGAGTGATGGCAATGCCACCCATCAGGAGCAGGGTTGTGCGCGCGTTGTTGACCTTGGGAACCCGGAACGCCGGCACACCGTTGGCGATGGCCTCCACACCGGTGAGTGCCGAGCAACCGCTGGCAAATGAGCGCAAGAGCAAAAGCACAATCGCGGCCTGGGCAATACCTTCGCCCTTAACTTCATAGCCGGCCGTTTCGGCGATGGGCGGGTCACCCATGATTGTGCGGATGATGCCGACCGCAATCATGAGCACCACGCTCGCGGCAAATAGATAGGTGGGAATGGCGAACATTTTGCCGGACTCGCGGATTCCCCGCAGGTTCATGGCGGCCAGAATGACGACAAAACCGATGGCCAACCACACGCGCCACGGGTTCAGGAAGGGCAACGCCGAAATAATGTTGTCGACCCCGGAGGCCACCGACACGGCCACTGTCATGACGTAGTCAACGAGCAGGGCCGAGGCCACAACGATGCCGGCCTTTTCGCCGAGGTTCTTGTGCGCTACCTCGTAGTCGCCACCACCCGAAGGGTAGGCCTTGATCAGCTGGCGGTAACTCAGCACCACCACAACCATGAGGAGCACCACGCACGCGGCAATCCAGGGAGCGAAGCTCAAGAACGAGAGGCCACCAATGAGCAGGATGATGACAATTTCTTGCGGGGCATAGGCCACCGAGGAGAGCGCGTCACTGGCAAAGATGGGGAGCGCGATGGCCTTGGGGAGCAGCTCCCCTTCGAGCGACTTGGTGGGAAGTGGCTCGCCGATAATCCAGTTCTTGGCCGACTTGATTTCGTCGGGCGCAGCATCCTTATTCTTCGGGCTCACGAAGAGTGAGACTACTCCTCGGGCGCGACGCGACCAAAAACGGATTTTCCTCTCTCAGAGAAAACACATATTCGACTCACGGCAACCTGCCAGACTCGCCATATGTTTCTTCTCTCCAAGGCCAGCATGCGCAATCGCGCGCTCATCGCACTCATTACCGTCATAGTCGCTGTGTTCGGCGGGCTGGCGCTCACGAATCTCAAGCAGGAACTGGCCCCGTCCATCCAGTTTCCGCAGCTCGCGGTGCTCTCGACCTATACCGGAGCCTCGCCCGATGTGGTGAACCAGGACGTCTCGTCCAAGCTGGAGGCCGCGATTCAGGGCGTGCCCAACGTGGATAGCACCACGGCGACGTCGAGCACCAACCTCAGCCTTATTTCGGTGTCGTTCGTTTACGGCACCGACCTGTTGCTCAGCGAGCAGAAGATTAACCAGGCGATTAGTCGGATCAAGTCGCAGCTCCCCGATGGCGTGGACCCGCAAGTGATTAGTGGCTCCCTCTCTGACTTCCCGATCATTCAGGTTGCCGTTTCCGCCAATGTCGACGACCTCACGCTGGCTAACAACCTGCGAAACACTACGATTCAGAAAATCAAGGATCTGCCGGGCGTTCGCAACGTTGAGCTGATTGGTGCACCCAAGCAGCGCGTCGTCATCACCCCAGATCTTGCCGTGATGCAAGCCGACGGAATCAGTGTGGGCGACCTCAAGACCACACTCGACAACAACGGTCTTCTGATCCCCGGCGGCCAGATCACCGAAAACGACAAAACGCTGTCGATTCAAATTGGTGAGCGACTCACGAGCATCGAGGCGATTGCCAACCTGCCCATCGCCGTGTCAACGCCCACGGGAATCAAGACCATCGGCGACGTGTCGAACGTGGCGCTGGCGAAAGACCCGCAGACAACCATCTCGCGCGTCAACGGCAAACAGGCGCTCACGCTCGCCGTGACCAAGCTGCCGTCCGCAAACACTGTTGACGTCTCCAAGGCGGTTCGAGCCGTGCTGCCCGAACTCGAGACCTCACTCGGCAACGGCGCAACGTTCACCGTTGTTTTTGACCAGGCTCCCTTCATTCAGAAGTCAATCGAATCCCTGACTCAAGAAGGCCTGCTCGGTCTGGTCTTCGCCGTCATCATCATCCTGATCTTCCTCATGTCGGTGAGATCGACCATCGTCACCGCCATCTCTATCCCGACCTCCGTCCTCATCACGTTTATCGGACTCCAGTCGGCCAACTACACCCTCAACATCCTCACCCTCGGTGCGCTCACGATTGCCATTGGACGCGTCGTTGACGACTCGATCGTGGTCATTGAGAACATCAAGCGTCACCTCGTTCCGGGAGTCGACAAAGAGAAGGTCATTGTCGATGCCGTGCGCGAGGTTGCCGGCGC
>CANFVD010000092.1 GCA_947450345.1 Actinomycetota bacterium | reverse complement strand
CTTGTGGACAAGGCGTGGGGCCCCTTCACCGAAGCGCGCGGCATTCTCCTGTCTATTTACTTCGCCATCCTCGTGGCCTCTGTTGTTCTGGTGTTCTTCCCCGTCCCGGCACTTGTCGCTGCCCTGTTGGCGGTGCAGGTGATCTACAAGGTCACGACGCCGTTCACCGTCGGGAGGTGGGGAAACCCGGTGGTCTTGAGCAATCTGGGCATCTCGGTCGTGCACATCATCACGCTGGTGAGCATCGTCATGGTTTACGGGAATCCGTTGCTGCCACTCCAGTAGAGCCCGTTCACGAAGAGACGGTGTGCAGCAACTACTTGTACGCCGCGACGAGGTCCCTGATGACGACGTCCCACGGCGTGGGGGCGACCTTGAACGTTTTTCGCGCGGCCGAATCGTCCATGATAAATGGGGCATCGAACATGTAGTTTCCGTTGGTGAGTTCGCGAATCAGGGGATTGAAGAGCCGCAAGAGGCCGACCACAGGTTTGGGAACTGAGCTCACCCGTGGGTTACTGATGCCCAAGGCCGCAGCGATGTCCATGACTACCTCGCACTGGGTTTTGGGAGCATTGCTGGGCACATGCCAGGCCTTGCCCCATGCCCTCTCGTCTAACGCGACGATTCGCATCAAGGCGGCAACATCGGCCGGAGCCGTCCAGGTGTGCGGTTGGCCTAGCTCACCAAGCAACTGAACCTGCTTGCCGGCTTTCACAACAGGGACGACCCTGTCGCCAAACCTGCTCTGCGTTCCGGGCGACACATAGTCTGAACCACGAACCTCTGTGGCCCGAATCACGCCTTCGTCGTGCAACCTTTTCGCTTCCCGCCACATGTCCGCGCGAACCCGAGAGTTGATCCAGGTGCCATTGAGGGGGAGGTCTTCCGTCAAGGGACCGGATGTTGGCCCATAACCGTAGAGATTAGAACAGGTGACGAGCACGGCTCCTGTCTTCTCGGCATAAGCGAGGAAGGCGCTCGCAAGTGGCGGCCACTCAACGGCCCACTTGTCGTAGTGGGGCGGGTTGACGCAGTTGTATATGGCGGCGGATTCCGGTGCAGCGGCGAGCAGGGCGCTGACAGAAGAAGCATCGGCCGCTACGTTCGTGATGAGGGCATGTTTCGGGCCCCGGCCCGAGCGGGTAATCACGATCACTTTCTTACCCGACTCGGCCAGTTGCTGAGCCAAGATCGAGCCAACTCCTCCGGCACCAACAACGACGTGTGTATCGCTCATCGCCAACTCCTTCAAATGTGTATGCTCTAAACATAGTAAATTCATGTTTATATAGTCAACATGGAAACCGTGAAAGCCAAGAAGTATCATCACGGAAATCTCGAAGAGGCTCTCGTCCTTGCGGGGTTGCGTGAGGCACAGGCCTCAGGCACGCGTAACCTCGGCGTCACTCATCTGGCAAAGTCGGTTTCTGTCTCCCCCATGGCGGTCTATCGTCACTTTTCGAGCGGCGAGAGCCTCAAGGCGGCAATCTCACAGAACGCCCGGGAAAATCTTGCTCATCGCATGCAGGCGGCAGCCCTGGCCGTGAGCGGGACGAGGAACCGTTTTCGCGCTCTTGGCGAGGCATATATCCACTTTGCACTGACGGAACCTGGCCTGTTCTCCGTTGCATTTGTTGCGTGCGATGTGCCTCCCGCGCGTGAGGATGACCCCTCTGCGTGGGGCGTGCTCCAAGCCGGAATTCAGGAACTTTGTGACGACGGGCTTATCGCGCAGTCAGCCACTGAGTCCGTTGCCGCGTTCGCCTGGTCGAGCGTTCACGGTTTTGCCATGTTGGCTAATGGCCTCGATCCCGTGCGTCCCCAGGCCACCCCGGAGGACATTTCCAAACTGCTTGACCTCGTGTGGGACGGAATTCTGGGAGCGTAACGCGACGTATCTTGGAATCACGTCTCGGATCGATTTCCCCTGCCGGCAACAAGCCCTTCCTGCGGCTATTTGTTCCGCCAATTCTCGCCGCGACGACCTCGACCTCGAATACTTGCCAGCGACAGAATCACGAATGAGGCGATGGCAAGAGACAGCAGAATTCCAAAGCTGAGCAGTGTGAGTTGGCCGGGCGCAGAAATAGGCTCCCCGCGGAGTCCTTGCCAGGTCAGGATCGCGATGACACCCAAGTAGGTCGCGTTACCGACAATCAATAGAGGGACGCGAAGTGCAATGGGCAGGGCGAGCGCTATGGCCAAAAGCACAATTGCGACCTGAATTGAGTGCAATCCAAAGAAGTGTCCCACGCGCAGGTCACCGGCTACTGTGCTCCAGCCGAAGAATGGCAGCCCCGGCCCTCCGTCGGGGATCCCCACGGTGTGCGCACCGACTATTCCCTGATAGTCGGCTAGTTGTTGAGGAGTTGGACCACTCGTCATCAGAAACGCCAGAGCCATGCCAATTGCCGTGTTCACACTTCCGAGGCCCAAGCCCAGTCTCACCAGCGGCGGCTGCGCCTTATCGATGATGATCAAGACGCTCAGAATCAGAGTGGCAATCAG
Organism: Actinomycetota bacterium; assembly: GCA_947450345.1. Lineage (GTDB taxonomy): Bacteria > Actinomycetota > Actinomycetes > Actinomycetales > Microbacteriaceae > UBA963. The sequence goes on along the minus strand of CANFVD010000092.1, from coordinate 648 downwards.
GACAATCGAAATAAAGGTCGCCATCGCCGACCAGACCACGATGTGAATCGGTGAAGAAACATTGAAGTGGCTCGTTTGTCCCACAGCCGCTGCGGCGGTAATCAGTAGCAACTCAATCGACAGCGAAATCACAATCACGATGCCCGTGAGCCTGACCCATCGTTTGCCCCGCGCGATGAAGGAGCTCAACCATGAAAAGGTGACGGCAAAAATCGCGATCGAAAGTGAAAACTTCAGGGGCTTTAGCCAAATCGGGGCGCCAAGAAGAACCCTGTCGTCCAGAAGCACAAGGGGAACCAGGACAACCGACAATCCGGCTGCAACGACGGCGAGCCAAAAAAGTGGCTTCATGTTCGTTAGCCGAGATTTGTTGAAGAGGTCCTTCGGGCGCATGTCTTTCTCCTGATTCCTGATGTGTATGACTTACACATACTATCCAACATGTTTATGCTGTCAACATAGATGCGAGAGATCGTGACCTGCGAGGCTGGTTGCCGAGTGTTGCATTATTGCTACATAGCATTTATGCTACCCACATGAGCCGCAAAGCAAAGTCGGAAGAACCGGTGGTCGCCAACCGCGTCGAAGAGATTCGAAGTGCGCAAGGCATCAGCCGACAAGATCTTGCTCAACTGGTGGGCGTTCACT
>CANFVD010000091.1 GCA_947450345.1 Actinomycetota bacterium | reverse complement strand
GTCGTCCCACGTCGCGCTTCGACCGAGACGATCGTCCTCGCGCAGCCCGTCCGGCACGAGGTGACCGCGACGACCGTCCGCGCACCGATCGCTTCCGCGATGACCGCGATTCGCGTCCCCGTGGTCGCGACCGTGACGACCGGGATCAGCGTACGGGCGGATTCACGCCTCCCGAGGATGTCGTTCTCGACCGCCTCGACGCGGCCGTCGTCGCTCCCGAGGACATGGACGGCATCTCGTTTGGCGACCTCGGACTCGGTGACAACATTTGTCGTCAGCTGGCTCAGTTGGGTGCGGCGAGCCCGTTCCCCATTCAGGCGGCCACCATTCCCATCATCCTGACCGGCCGGGACGTTCTCGGTCGCGGTCGCACCGGATCGGGAAAGACCATTGCGTTTGGTGCCCCGCTCGTCGAGCGCCTGCTCGCCGACGGCCCGACCGGTCGCAAGCAGGGTCGCCCGGCGCGTGCGCTGATTATGGCGCCGACGCGCGAGTTGGCGATGCAGATCGACCGCACAGTGCAGCCCATCGCGCGCTCAGTCGGGCTCTTCACCACCACGATTTACGGTGGCGTGCCTCAACACAAGCAGGTGCTCAGCCTCCGCAAGGGTGTTGACATTCTGATTGCCACTCCCGGTCGACTCGAGGACCTCGTTGAGCAGCGCCTGATCGACCTCTCGCACATCAGCATCACCGTGCTTGATGAAGCCGATCACATGTGCGACCTCGGTTTCCTTGAGCCCGTTCAGCGCATCCTGCGTCAAACCGACCCCGATGGTCAGCGACTGCTCTTCTCGGCCACCCTCGATTCGGGTGTGTCCACCATCGTCAAGGAGTTCCTCAACGATCCGGGGATCTACGAGGTTTCTGGCGAAGACCAGGACTCGGCAACCATCGACCACAAGGTCTTTACGGTCGAATCGCGCGACAAGGTCGAGATCATTGCCGAGCTGGCTGCGCACTCCGAGAAGGTTCTGGTCTTCACACGCACCCGGGCGTTCGCCGACATGTTGGCGGATGGGCTCGATGATCGCGGCGTACCTGCCACGAGCCTCCACGGTGACCTCAACCAGGCAAAGCGCACGCGCAACCTTGAGCGACTCAGCAGCGGTCGCGTGCACGTTCTGGTGGCCACTGACGTTGCCGCCCGCGGCATCCACGTGGACGATGTGGATCTTGTGGTGCAGGCCGATCCGCCAGACGACTATAAGTCGTACATGCACCGTGCTGGCCGCACCGGCCGCGCGGGTCGTGAGGGCACCGTCGTTACTCTCATTCCCAAGGCGCGTCAGCGTCGCATGAACGAGCTGCTTGAGCGCGCAGGAATTACCGCTCCGGCCGTGGCCGTGCGCCCGGGTGATGACGCTATTATCAATCTTCTCGGCTAGGGGGATGGCCGGCCTCGAGCCGGCCGTCACTCCTCAGGGGGGAATATTGGGGGATGCACGTCCGTTAGGCCCATTGTTCGTATTCGCTTCCCGACAAGAAAGTCCTTATGACACCCACAACTGTTCCTCGTAAGTCGTGGATTGCGCTTGTCGTACTCCTCGCGGGAATGTTCATTGCCCTGCTCGACGCCACCATCGTCAACGTGGCGCTCCCCAGCATCCGCGACAGCCTGCACACCGGCGAGGCCGCGCTGAGTTGGATTGTGTCGGGATACGCCCTCTCGTTCGGAATTGCGCTCATTCCGGCCGGTCGTGTTGGCGATAAGTACGGTCACAAATGGGTCTTCATCACGGGCGTCGCACTTTTCACCATTGCGAGTGTGGCCTGTGGGCTGGCCGCAAACGACGTTCAGATTATTATCTGGCGCGTGGTTCAGGGACTCGCCGGCGGTATCTTCGTGCCGGCAGTGGGCTCATTTATTCAGCTTCTCTTCACGGGTCGGGCGCGCGGTCGAGCGTTTGCCATTCTCGGCGCCGTCGTCGGTTTCTCGTCGGCGCTGGGCCTCATCACGGGTGGCCTTCTCATCCAGGCGTTTGGTGAGGCGGATGGATGGCGTTGGATCTTCTTCGTCAACCTGCCCATCGGGCTAGCCACGATTGTGGCCGCCATCATCGTTTTGCCCGCTCACGAAGACCAGCTAGCTCGAAACACCACGCTGGACTGGTTTGGTGTCGTTCTACTTGCGGGCGGACTCACGGCAGTCCTCGTTCCTCTCATTGAGGGACAGCAAGAAGATTGGCCACTGTGGACCTGGCTGTCCTTGGCAGGTGGCCTTGTGCTGCTTGTTCTCTTCGCCCTGTGGGAAGTCGGCGTGGAACGCCGCAAGAAGTCGCCGCTGGTTCCGCCACGGCTCTATAAGCACGCCAGTTTCGCGTTTGGCACCATTCTGGCCTTGGTTTATTTCGCCGGATTTGTGAGCATCTTCTTCACGTTGTCCATCCTCTGGCAGGTGGGACTTGGCCACACGCCGCTCGAAGCGGGCCTCGTATCCTTGCCATTCGCGCTCGGAACGATTGTGGGCTCTTCACAGAGCAGCCGCTTGGCTGCCCGCCTGGGACGCACCGTGCTTCTCATCGGCTCGGCAGCGATGTCCGTCGGTCTCGTGATTGTGTGGATCATCTTTGACACCGTTCCCGGGCATGAGCTCACCGTATGGATGCTGATTGCTCCGTGCCTGCTCAGCGGCATCGGAAACGGCCTGTTTTTGGCTCCCAACATCCAGTTCATCATCGCGAGCGTGGACCGCAAGGATGCCGGCGCGGGAAGTGGTGTCATCAACACCATGCAGCGCGTTGGAACGGCCGTTGGCGTTGCCGTGATCGGAACGATTCTTTTCGGCACGCTGAGCATCACCGGCAAGCCGCCCACCCCCATTGATGTGGCGGATGCGTTTGGCAACAGTGCGGCTTGGGCGATGGCCATGAGCGCTCTTCTTACCGTGGTGGCATTCGGGCTCGTGTTTGCGCTTCCGCGCAAGACAGCCGGCCTCTACGACGTTCCCGTCGTTACGGAGTAATAAGTCCGTCACGACAACGCGGGGGCCGGCTACCCCAAGGCGAGCATGGCAGCTGCGGCCAAGGCCAGTACCAGCCCAATGCCTTGAACGAGCGAGAGTCGCTCTTTGAGGAAGAGTGTGGCGAGAAGTATGGTGCCCGCGGGGTACATGGCCGTCAGCACTGAGACGATTGAGAGTTCACCAAGCCGGAGTCCGGCGATCACAAAAATGTCGCCCACGGTTTCGGTCAGCCCGGCGGCAACCGCCAGCCAGATTCCCACCCGCCAGTTGATCTCCCCGCGCTCGCCCACAACGACGTCGGCGCGGGG
>CANFVD010000090.1 GCA_947450345.1 Actinomycetota bacterium | reverse complement strand
TCGTGGGCCGACGCCGCGGTTCGCGCCGTCGACGCGGGCTTCGGGGTGCTTGAAATTCACGCGGCCCACGGCTACCTGCTGCACCAGTTTCTGTCGCCCAAGAGCAACGATCGATCCGATGAGTACGGTGGCGCCCTCGAGAATCGGGCCCGCTTGCTTGTGCGCATTGTCGAGGCCATTCGAACGGCCGTGAGCGACGCCACCCTGCTCTTCATCCGTTTCTCCGCCACCGACTGGGTGCCGGACGGCTTCAACGAAGAGGAGTGCGCCATCGTGGCCGACTGGTGCCACCGCGCGGGCGCCGATGTCTTCGACATTTCCAGCGGGGGCAACGTCGTCGGCGTTTCGATTCCACTGTCGCCTGGCTACCAAGTTCCGCTGGCCGAGTTTGTGCGTTCGCACGGTCACGTGCTGGCCTCGGCCGTGGGACTCATCACCACACCGGAGCAGGCCGAGGCAATCGTGGCCGAGGGTAAGGCCGACGCCGTCATGTTGGGTCGCGAACACCTGCGCGACCCGCACTTCGCCCTGCACGCTGCCGCGGCCCTCGGCGCTGAGATTGACTACTGGCCGCCGCAGTACCTGCGGGCGCGACCCAAGCCCCGCACCTAACTAGCGACGAGTGGCGTCGTCGACCTGGCCGATGAGTTCTTCCAAGATGTCCTCGAGGAACACCATGCCCGTCGTCTTTCCCCGCGCATCGACAACCCGGGCAAGGTGCACACCCGAACGCTGAAGCTGCGCCAGCGCATCTTCAAGGTCGAGAGTTGTGGTCACCGTCTCGAGGCGGCGCAGTCGCTTGGCCTGAAGCATTCCAGTCTGGGTGCCCACCCCGTCGGCATCGTCGGTGAGCACATCTTTGAGGTGCACGTAGCCCACGGGTTCGCCCGCCGAGTCGACAATCGGATAGCGCGAGAAACCGTGCGTGGTGACGGCTCGTTCGAGATCGGCAACGGTGGCGCTCTCGGGCAGAGTCACCACGTCGGCCAGCGGCACGGTGATGTCGCGGGCTTTCTTAGCGGTGAACTCAAAGGCGGCGGTCATCGCCCCGGAGGCGTCATCAATTGTCCCCTCGCGCGTGGAGTGGTCAACAATGCTGGCCACCTCGTCGAGGGTGAACGTGCTCGTGGCTTCATCGCGCGGTGTCACTCGGAAGGCGCGCAAGATAATCCCAGAAATCCAGTTGAGCGCCACAATGACGGGTCGCAGCACGGACGCCACGGCGACGAGGGCGGGGGCGAGCAGGCGAACCGCGCGGTCGGGCATGGCGAACGAGGCGTTTTTGGGAACGAGTTCGCCAAACACCACGTGCAGGAACGTGACCACCACGAGCGCGATGACGAAGGCGAGTGTCGAAATCACGCCGTCCGACCAGCCGGTGCCAGCAAACCAGTCCTCGACCAGATAGTGGATGCTCGGCTCGGCCACGTTCAGGATGAGAAGTGAGCACACCGTGATGCCCAACTGACACGTGGCCAGCATGAGGGAGGCGTGCTCGATGGCCCAGAGTGCCGTGCGCGCCCCCGGCTTGCCCGCGTCGGCGAGGGGTTCAATCTGTGATCGCCGGGCCGAAACGACAGCGAATTCGGCCGCCACAAAGAACGCGTTGATCACGAGCAACAACCCGAGCCAGACAAAGCCCAACCAACTCACGCGTCATCACCCCCGCTGACCGGTTCGTCGGGCGTGAATCGCAGACGATCGATGCGGCGACCGTCCATCCGCACCACGCGCAGTGTGCCGCCCGCGCAGGCCACTTCGTCGCCGAGTTTCGGGAGTTCGCCCAGTTCGCTCATGACAAATCCGGCCACGGTTTCGTAGTCGGGATCTTCGGGCACCACGATTCCGGTGCGCTCGATCAGTTCGTCGGGTCGCAGGTTCGCGGGGAACGTAATGGCCTCGCCCGTGCGCACCACGCCCGCGGCCGTGCGGTCGTGTTCGTCGGCCACCTCACCGATCAGTTCTTCCACGACATCCTCGAGCGTCGTGATGCCGGCGGTTCCGCCGTACTCGTCGATCACCACGGCCAGCTGGTAGCCCTTGGCGCGCAGTTCGCTCAGCAAGTTGTCGAGCGTCATGGTCTCGGGAACGCGCAGAGGTTCGGTCATGATGGCCGAGACGGGCACCTCGGATCGACGTTCGCGCGGCACGGATATGGCGTATTTGACGTGAACCACACCGAGCAGGTCATCGAGGTCGGCACCCACCACGGGAAACCGCGAGTAGCCCGAACGACGGGCCGACTCGAGCACGGCGAGCACGGAATCGTCCGCGGCCACATCGATGACGCGCGTGCGGGGAGTCATCACGTCGGCTGCCGTGCGCTCGCTAAAGCGCAGGGTCTTGCTCAGCAGGGTGGCCGTGTCATTTTCGAGCAATCCCGCGCGCGCCGAGTGCAGCACCAACGACGAGAGTTCTTCGGCCGTTCGCGCCGACGATAGTTCTTCTACGGGAGTCACGCCGAACAGTCGCAGGATGCCGTTGGCCGTGGCGTTAAGGCCCGACACCGCGGGGCGAAAGATGAACGTGAAGCTCGCCTGAACGGGCATCACAATTTTGGCTGTGCGCAACGGAATCGCGAGCGCGAAGTTTTTCGGCACCAGTTCGCCGAGCAACATCGAGAGCGTCGTGGCGATGAGCACGGAAATCACGAGCGCCACCCAGTGAACAACGTCCGTGTTCCACCCCCAGGTGTCGAAACCCGACGCCAACAGGGTCGAGACGGCAGGCTCCATCGTGAACCCCGTGAGCAGTGTCGTGAGCGTGATGCCCAGCTGCGCGCTCGAGAGGTGCGTTGACGTTCGACTCAGGGCTCGGGAGATGAGTGCCATGCCCGGTTCGCCGCGTTCGATCCGCGCGTTGACATCCGATCGATCCAGGCTGACCAGGGCGAACTCTGCCGCCACAAAAAAACCGGTGGCCACGATGAGCACCAGCCCCACGGCAAACATTGCCCACTCAAACCACATGACTCAGCGCCCCTCTCCCGCGCAAGAGTGCACAGTCGGAGAGAAGTGACCAGAAGGGGGGTCGTCCATTTGCGTCAACTATATCCACGCCCGACACACGGCATCGCAGGCACGCTCATTCGCATTAGTCTTGACGAGGGTTCGCACGTTGGAATGATCCCAGCGATTGAGCCCTGTCGCCCCAGGCGACGTAATTCACTTCTTATCCACGTAGCGCATCGAGAGTGAGCGACAGAGAGTCGTGTCCAACCAACAGGGCGAAGGAGCCGACGAGTTCGGCGCAAATGAGTGGCTCGTCGAAGAGCTGTACG
>CANFVD010000089.1 GCA_947450345.1 Actinomycetota bacterium | reverse complement strand
GCAAGCGCCGCACTGAGCGCCTCAGATACAGCGGATTCGCTGATGCTCACAGCAGGGTTTTCGGCAACCGACACGCTTTTCAGTCTACCGGGGGGTGTCGGTTGGTCGGATATCAGACGTCGAGACTGCTTTCCGCCTTCGGGGTGGGGCTCGTCAAACCTCGCGCGTATTGGAACTCGAGGAACGCCACAGGTGATTGTTCCACTCGTCTTGCCACTCAGGGGCGACCGTGACGCCGTCCCACTCGGAAACAACGCGTTCTGGGTTGCCTTCGTTCGCGTAGTCTGCCCAATCCTCATCAGTCATGCTTGCCACAGACGCGCGAAGTGGATCCCATCGCTGTTGTCGATCCGAAGTCGTCATGACACCAAGTTTACGAGTCCTTAGGTCAACGACAAGGGGCCGAGCCTCACGGCTCGACCCCTCGTTCGTGTGTTGCGAACTAGCTGTGCTGGCGGCGACGCACCACGATGAGTGCAATCGCACCGGCAACGACCAGACCAGCCGACAGGGCAATCGACGTGCCAATCACCGACGCGCTAGCACCCGTGTCGGGCAGTGCCGCGGGGCAGTAGTCCGACGGAAGCGTCATCACGCCGATGTTTCCGTAGTAGCCAGTCACGAACGCTTTGCAGCCCTTCATGACGTTGATTGAGTCGGAGTAGGGGTCTCCGTCGGGAGAGGTGCCGAGGTCAACGGAAACCGTCTCCTCATAGGCGTAGGTCGAAGCGTTGACCACGTACATGACGGCCGGGCTAGCGCTCCAGTCGGTGACCAGGACTTTACCCTCGCCAGTGAACGCACAGGACTTACCCGAACTAAAGTCGGCGGATGCTGACAAGTCGGCTTCTCCCAGGAGGTCTCCCGTTGCCGGGTTGAAGAATTGCAGGTCAAAGTAAGGATCGCCGCTGGGAACAATCGCGACAACAGTGGCGTCAGCGTTGGCGCAGGCGCCATCCGAGCTGTTGTTGCCCGCCCATTGATTGGTGAGACTTCCGGAGGCGAGGTCAACCACGGCAATCGAGCCGTCCGCCAATGCGGCGTAGGCCGTGGTGGAGTTCGGGAAGAATATGTCGATGGGGCTGGCATTGGCGTTGAATTCGGTACCCACCTGTGCGTAGTTGTTGGCGATGTCATAGACATAAACGTCATAGCAGCCGTCGCCGATAACCAAGTACTTACCGTCCGGAGAAACACCGATAGGCATGTTCTCGGTGCACTGGTTGAGGTCGGGGCTGGAAATTACGCTTTCAACCGAAGCAGAAGCAACGTCGACGATGACAACATCGTTACCGTAATCTGACACGTAGAGCTTGGTGCCGTCAGGAGTAAACGCCGCATCCCACGGCGAGCTGAACGCGCTGCCTGGGTCGCTGACAGTAACAACGGTTTCTGAGTCGGCATAGGCAAATAACACCTGACTCTTGCTGTTGTCGAGAATGACCTGGATGTTGCCGTCGGCGCTCTGCACGCTTGAGTACTGGCTGCCAAAGTCGCTAGTGATGACCTTTGACTGAGTGATGGCGCTGGTGGCGCTCGCGCTCATCGCGGGGATTGTGGCGATGGCGAGCGCTGCAACAGCCGCGCCAGCTATCCTCATGTACTTTTTCATAGAGATTCCTTCTGGAGAGTGGGGATCGGCGCCTTGAGACTCAATGAGGGCAAGTTCACCAACTAACAACGTGATGACACATTATCACGTTTAGCGCAAGTAGCCATTGTTTCGGGAAGACCGAACCAGAAAAGTCGCATTTCGCTCAACGTCACCTGGACGTGGACGCGACGCCGGCAAAACGAGAAAGGACCGAGCCTTTCGGCTCGACCCTCCACTCAGGTTTGTTGCTTACTCGTCCTTGGCGTTGCGACGACGGACGAGAATCACCGCGACGATACCGAGGACTAAGAGGCCCCCGCCAATAGAAGCGAGCGTAATCACCAGGGTCTGGCTGGCGCCCGTGTCGGGCAGGGCCGCCTTCGGCGTGCACACCGACGGGTCTAGCAGGAGCACGCCGATGTTGGTGTAGTAGCCGGCCACAAAGACCTCGCAGTTGGCCATGATGTTGATGCCGTCGGTGTCGTCCATTTCGGGCACTTCCACGCGCTCCGTGAGTGATGCATCGGCAATGTCGACAACGAACACCTGACCGCTCGATGACCACTCGGTCACCAGCACCTGAGAGTCGTCGGCGGTCACTGTGCATTGAGCGAGGCTGGTCGCATCGGCACTGAGATCGACAGTGGCGATGGTACTTCCGTCGGTGGCGTCAATGATGAACAGATCCGAACCGTAGGGGTAGATCACCGTTGACAGGTCGTTGGTCATGCAGACGCCGTAAGAACCTCCCGATGCCGCGGAGTTCACGGTCGACACCTGAGAACCCGTGATCACGTCGAACACGTCAATTTGGCCGTTGTAGTCGAGGAAATACGCCTGCGTGTTGTCAATGAAATAGATGGCTTCGACGTAGGACGCGATGTTGTTTGTGGTGATCTGCGCGTATCCATTAGTGATGTCGAAGCTCGCAAAGTTGTCGTAATCATCGGCGACGACGAGCGTGGTGCCGTCAGGCGACACAGCAACGGCCAAGTTCTCTGAGTTCGGCGTCGCGACCGTGTCCACCACGGTGTGCGTGGCCACATCGATGACGACCACGACGGCGTCGTCGTAGTTGGTCACGTACAGAGTGGCGCCGTCGGGCGAGAACGCCGCGAGCATCGGAGCACTGATGTCTCCGTTGGGGTCCGTGACAGACAGATACGTGTGGGTGGCAGCGTAGGCGAGGACCACGCGATCCGAATCGTAGGCGGGGATCGCCTGAACCGAACCGTCTGGAGACACGGCCGTACCGTACTGCGAGTAGAGCTCATTATCGGGTGTGGTGATTGTGGTGACGACTGTTGTCGCGGCCTGAGCGCTACTCACACCCATCAACGCTCCGGCGATTGCCAGTGCGGAAACGGCGAGCGCTGAGACGAGCGGTCGGGTTACTGATTTCTTCATCGGTACTCCAGGATGAGGGCCGCGCGAGTGTCGGCGCCGGGGTCGGTTGTCATTTTGTGCGGTGAGTTTGTTCGATTAGTTTGTGCGGTTGCGACGACGCACCACAACGAGTGCGAACACACCCGCCGCGAGCAGACCCGCGCTCACCGCCAACGAGGTTCCGATAACCGAGGGGCTTGCGCCTGTATCAGGGAGCGCCACGGGGCAGGTGTCTTCGGTGACCGACTGGAGCCCAGGGTCTGCCGCATAGCCACCCACCCACGTAGTCTTGGCATCCGCAGTGACCGCCATCATGTAGGTGTAAACCTC
>CANFVD010000088.1 GCA_947450345.1 Actinomycetota bacterium | reverse complement strand
GATGCGCTGTTCTTCTCGAACGGTCCGGGTGACCCCGCCGCGAGTGACGCCCACGTGGAACTCTTGCGCGAGGTGCTGAAATCCGGAATGCCGTTCTTCGGCATCTGCTTCGGCAACCAACTGCTCGGTCGCGCGCTGGGCTTCGGCACATACAAGCTGCCCTTCGGTCATCGCGGCATCAACCAACCCGTCCTGGACAAGCGCTCGGGACGCGTGGAGATCACGAGCCAGAACCACGGTTTCGCTGTGGACGCGCCCATTGACTCGGTTATCGACTCACCCGAAGGCTTCGGCCGGGTCGAGGTGAGCCACTACAGCCTCAACGATCACGTGGTTGAGGGACTGCGCTGCCTCGACATCGACGCGTTCTCGGTGCAGTACCACCCGGAGGCCGCCGCCGGTCCGCACGATTCCATGTACCTGTTCGACCAATTCCGTGACATGGTTCTCGCGTCGCGCAAGGGAGCAAAAAACTAATGCCACGTCGCCCCGATATTTCCTCCGTCCTCGTCATCGGTTCAGGCCCCATCGTGATTGGTCAGGCCTGCGAGTTCGACTACTCCGGAACGCAGGCCTGCCGTGTCTTGCGCGCCGAAGGTATTCGCGTGATTCTCGTGAACTCCAACCCGGCCACGATTATGACGGACCCGGATTTTGCCGACGCCACCTACATCGAGCCCATCACGCCAGAAGCGATTGAGGCGATCATCGCGAAGGAGCGCCCCGACGCCGTGTTGCCCACGCTCGGCGGTCAGACCGCGCTCAACGCGGCAATTGCGCTGCACGAGGCGGGAATCCTCGAGAAGTACAACGTGGAGTTAATTGGCGCCAAAGTGGAGGCCATCCGCAAGGGTGAGGATCGCCAACTGTTCAAGGATCTCGTGTTGGATGCCGGGGCCGATGTGGCGCGCAGTTTTGTGGCCCACTCTATCGACGAGGCACAGGGCTTTGCCATTCAGTTGGGGTATCCGGTCGTCGTGCGTCCGTCGTTCACCATGGGTGGGCTCGGCTCCGGCTTCGCGTACAACGAAGAGGACCTGACTCGAATTGTGTCGCAGGGTCTTCAGGAGTCACCAACGTCGGAGGTGTTGCTCGAAGAGAGCATCCTCGGCTGGAAAGAGTACGAACTCGAGCTGATGCGCGACACGGCGGACAACACCGTTGTGGTGTGCTCCATTGAGAACGTCGACCCCGTGGGCGTGCATACGGGCGACTCAATCACGGTGGCACCCGCGCTGACCCTGACCGACCCCGAATATCAGAACCTCCGCAATATCGGTATCGAGATCATTCGCCTCGTGGGAGTCGACACGGGAGGATGCAACATTCAGTTTGCGGTGCACCCCGACACAGGTCGCGTGATCGTCATCGAGATGAACCCCCGTGTTTCGCGATCGTCGGCGCTGGCTTCCAAGGCCACGGGCTTTCCGATTGCCAAGATCGCCGCCAAGCTTGCGATCGGATATCGCCTCGATGAAATTCCGAACGACATCACCAAGGTGACACCCGCCAGTTTTGAACCGACTCTCGACTACGTCGTGGTGAAGGTGCCACGTTTTGCGTTTGAGAAGTTTCCGTCGGCCGACTCGAGCCTGACCACCACGATGAAGTCGGTCGGTGAGGCGATGGCCATTGGGCGCAACTACGCGACAGCGCTGCAGAAGGCACTCCGTTCGCTCGAAAAGCGGGGGAGTTCCTTCCACTGGGGCGACGAGGACCGCTCGGCGGCGCAACTGCTCGAGATCGCCCGCACCCCAACCGACGGTCGCATCGTCACGCTGCAGCAGGCGCTCCGCAAGGGAGCCTCGGCTGCGGATGCCTTTGAGGCGACGAAGATCGACCCGTGGTTCATCGACCAGATTGTGCTGATCAACGAGATTGCCGAGACGGTTGCCCGTGCGGCGTCCCTCGACGTGCGTACCCTCCGCGTGGCCAAGATGCACGGCTTTAGCGATGCCCAAATTGGTCAGTTGCGCGGTCTCACTGAACCCGAGGTTCGCGCCCTGCGCCACGAGAACTCGGTGCGCCCGGTCTACAAGACCGTCGACACGTGTGCCGGTGAGTTTCCCGCGCTCACGCCGTATCACTACTCCAGTTATGACCAGGAGACCGAGGTGGCACCGAGCGACAAGCAGAAGGTCGTCATTATCGGATCGGGACCCAACCGCATCGGTCAGGGTGTCGAGTTTGACTACTCCTGCGTCCACGCGTCGTTTGCCCTGCACGATGCGGGCTACGAGACGGTCATGGTCAACTGCAATCCTGAAACGGTCTCCACCGACTACGACACCAGCGACCGGCTCTATTTTGAGCCGCTCACTTTGGAAGACGTGCTTGAGGTGATTCATGCCGAGCAGGCCTCCGGAACCGTTGTCGGCGTGATTGTGCAGTTGGGCGGCCAGACGGCTCTGGGGCTGGCGGCCGGGCTGAAGGCAGAGGGCATCCCGATTCTGGGGACGACGCCCGAAGCCATTGATCTCGCCGAGGAGCGCGGTGCGTTCTCCAGGATTCTCGACGAAGCGGGGCTGCTCGCTCCAAAGAACGGCACGGCCACCGATGTCGACAGTGCTGTGCGGATTGCCGAAGAGATTGGCTATCCGGTCCTCGTTCGCCCGTCGTTCGTCTTGGGCGGTCGCGGCATGGAGATCGTCTTCGATACCACCGGGATTCGCGATTACTTTGTGCGCATTGGGGGACAGGCCATCGTCGGGCCCGACCAACCGTTGCTGGTCGATCGCTTCTTGGATGACGCCATCGAAATCGACGTGGACGCTCTCTACGACGGCGAAACCCTCTACATCGGGGGAGTCATGGAGCACATCGAGCAAGCGGGTGTCCACTCGGGTGATTCCGCATGCACGCTACCGCCGGTCACGCTCAGCAGTGCCGATGTCGATCGCGTGCGCAACGCCACTCTGGCGATTGCGAAGGGCGTTGGCGTGCAGGGATTGCTCAACGTGCAGTTTGCCATCGGAGCGGGCGTTCTCTACGTCCTCGAGGCCAATCCTCGGGCCAGCCGAACTGTGCCGTTTGTCTCGAAGGCCCTGGGCATACCGTTGGCCAAGGCAGCTAGTCGCATCATGATGGGCACGACGGTGGCCGAATTAATTGCGGAGGGACTCCTACCCGCCCAAGACGGTTCGCGCGTGCCCACCGATTCCCCGATTTCGGTCAAGGAAGCTGTGTTGCCGTTCAAGCGCTTCCGCACGCCGAGCGGCCAAATTGTGGATGCCATCCTCGGGCCCGAGATGAAGTCGACCGGTGAGGTCATGGGCATCGATCGCGACTTCCCGCGGGCCTTCGCCAAGAGCCAGGTGGCCGCGTTTGGAGCACTTCCGACCTCGGGGACGGCATTCGTGTCCGTGTC
>CANFVD010000087.1 GCA_947450345.1 Actinomycetota bacterium | reverse complement strand
CGAGCCCGGCCTGAACCGGAAGCGTCGTTGCGTTGAGCTCGTGGCCGTAAAGAGGCATGCCCGCCTCAAGGCGCAGGGTGTCGCGGCAGGCGAGTCCGGCGGGCACGAGGCCGAGGGGACCACCGGCGTTCATGAGCGCCTGCCACAGCGGAACGGCGTGGCTCACATCGATGAACAGTTCGAACCCGTCTTCGCCCGTGTATCCCGTGCGACCGATCAGGACGGGCTCACCCTCGAAGCGGGCCGGAATAGCCCGGTAGTACTTGAGCTCGGACAGGGGCGTCTTGCCCACCTCGAGGCCGAAGACACGCATGAGCGTCTCGTAGGTCTTGGGGCCCTGAAGAGCGAGCAACGCCGTTTGGTCACTGACATCGTGCAGTTCAACGTCGAAGTCCTGCGCGCGTTGCTTGAGTGCCGTCCAGGCCGGTTCGCGGTTTCCCGCATTCGCCACGACGAAGTACTGGAACGGGCCGGTCCGATAAACGATGAGATCGTCGATCACGCCACCGGACTCGTTGAGGAGAAGTGAGTACTTGGCCTGGCCCAGCTCAATGGGCGACAACCACGACGACACGGCAAAGTCGAGGAACTCGCCCACCTGAGGACCGGACACCTCGAACTCGGCCATGTGCGACACATCGAAGAGGCCGGCCGTGTCGCGCACTGCATGGTGCTCGGCCAGGTCGCTCGTGTAGCGCACCGGCATCTGCCATCCGGCGAAGTCGGTGAACGATGCACCGAGCGCCTCATGAAGGCTGTGAAGCGGCGTCTGCCGCGAAGTAATACCCAAGGAATCCACCATTATGTTGTCGTAACGTGAACTCCCCCTCTGTCTGCGCTACCTGAGAGATTCACCGCGAACTCTGTGAGGAGTGCGTGGCTTACACCGTGGGTGAGGCACTGAGTGCGTGCCTTCTTTTCAGAGTGACCAGTTCAACGCGGTTTATTGCACCTGAGAGATTGTCGGGGAGGATTGCTCCTTCGGTGTCTGCTCTGACCGGCCCAAAGCCTGTCAAGCGGACTCTCCCGCGCTGTCCTTTTGGTCGTATTGAGTTGTTGTTGCCAGCATAACGACGAATCGGGCCGCCACTGCTGTGGCGACCCGATTTCGTTGCAATACGAGGTTGAAGGTTAGTCGGCGGTGTGCGCGCGACGCTCCAGCGTGTGTCCCTTGAAGAACTTGGGGTTGATGAAGTTCCACACGATCATGAGGATGATGCCCAACACGATGGACGCGATGCCCACCATGCCCACGGCACCCGCGCCAAAGATCGTCACGTTGTTACCGGCGTCATCAACCAACCAGGCGGGGTCGAGGAACGTTCCCAGGCCGTAAACGAACACGGCGAGCAGCATGATTCCGCCCAGCAGGGGAAGGAGTCCGCGCATGAAGAAGTTGCGCGCGCTCTGGAACAAGGTCTTGCGGAAGAACCATGCCGACGCGAACCCCGTGAGTCCGTAGTAGAACGCAATCAACAATCCGATCGACCCAATCAGGGCGAGCAGGAGGTTGGGGCTAACCAGCGTAAACAGCAGGTAGAACACGGCCGAGATGATTCCCATGCCCCACGTGGCCCAGGAGGGCGTCAGGAACTTGGGGTGGACCTTAGCAAAGCTCTTGGGAATCGCCTTGAACGCTGCCATGGAGAGGGCAGTGCGCGCGGTGGGCAGAATGGTGGTCTGCGTCGACGCGGCGGCCGAGGTCAGAATGGATGCCGCCAGCAGCATCATCATGATGTGCCCGAAGATACTGTCGCCAAAGAGTGACGGGCCAATGGCCGCGAAGATGTCTCCCGCGTTGTCAGCGTTGCCGAGACCCGTCGGACCGTCGCCCACGCCCGCGAACGCCACAGCTCCCACGGTCACCAGCAGGTAGGTCACCAAAAGAAGAATGGTGCTTGTCACGGCAGCGCGACCCGGAGTCTTGCTGGCGTCCTTGGTTTCCTCGTTGATGGCAACGGCGGTATCCCAGCCCCAGTAAATAAACAGGGCGGTGAGAATTGCCGGCGCGACGGCGGTCGAGAACGGAAGCGTGAAGGGGTTGAACCAGTCGAGTTGGGGAAGCGTCGTTCCGTCGATGCCGTTGCCCGTGTAAACACGCACGAGGGCAAAGACAGAGAATGCGATGAGGATAACGACCTCGATACCGAGCAACCAGTACTGCAGACGAGCCGAGACCTCGATGCCGCGGTAGCAAATCCACGTCATCAGGAAGATCCAGATGAGTCCAGCCACGGTTGACCACAGCACGTCGCCCGAGATGGCGGCGATGTCGGGGTTGGCAAAAATTTCTCCGACAAAGGTGAACGAATAAGAACCCGCGACCTGTGCCAGGTTGGCCATCACGATGATGTCGGCGGCCATGATTGCCCAGCCACCCATCCAGCCGGTGCGCGTTCCAAAGGCGCGAGCGGCCCACGTGAACGTCGTGCCCGAGTCGGGCTCGACCCGGTTCAGCTCCTTGTAGGCAAAGGAGATGAAAAGCATGGGGATGAAGGCGAGAAGAATGATTCCCGGTGCCTTGAAGCCCACGAGCGTTTCACCACCCAGAACGATGAAACCCAAAGCGGCAGCAAGGCTATAAGCCGGTGCCGTGGAGGCCATGCCGATGACGACGCTGCCGAGCATGCCAACGGCATTCTTCTTCAGGCCTTTATCGGCGACGTTCGACGCGGGTGAGGTCGTGGACATCTATCACTTCTCTCTGTGGGATGTCGGTGCACGATTTTCGAGACAAGCAAGCTCGAGCAACGACGATGTTGAGGGATACACGGTGTAGCAACAACTACTAAACCGCCTAATGAGGATTTTGTCACCCTACGGTTTCCATTTTGTTTCATCGTCGTCGCCGGTTCGGTTGACTAAGAGTCTTTATGACAATAAGATGGACGGACTTCATGTCATCCTGACTTTTACTCCGTCTGCCATTTCACAGAGAGGAAGACCGTGACGCAACCCGATCTCGCAGTATCCACCGTGATCTTTGCGTTGCGCGGAACCTCATCGGAAAACATGGTGCTGTCACTCCCCCTCGTGCGCCGGATTCGCTCCCCCTTCGAGGGCACCTGGGCCCTTCCCGGCGGACCACTCGGTGACGAAGAAGACCTTGCCCAGGCGGCGGGCCGCAACCTCCGTGACACCACCGGACTCGAGCCTCGTTACCTTGAGCAGCTTTACGCGTTTGGCCAGCCCGACCGATCGCCCGACAATCGCGTGGTCTCGATTGTGTATTGGGCGCTCGTGGGCGGCGACGAATTTGCGGCCACGTTCGATGACGAAAACGTGCAGTGGTTCGATGCCGACGATTTGCCCGCCCTGGCGTTCGATCACGCGCTCATCGTCGAATACGCGCTGTGGCGTCTGCGCAACAAACTCGAGTACAGCCGTCTTGCTCACGGATTCCTCGAGCCCACGTTTACGTTAGCCCAGTTGCGCAAGGTCTACGAGGCCGTACTCAAGCGTCGACTCGACCCGGGAAACTTTCGCCGCACGGTGGAGGCCAGCGGGCAGGTTGTTCCCACGGGAGAGCGTTTGGCGGGAACGAACCACCGTCCCCCGCAGCTCTACCGCTTCAACACCGCGCAAGGACTGATTGACCCCGACCCCCTCACCATCCGCACTGCCCTCACTCACCCCGGAGTTGCCTCATGAACAAAGCATCCGTTAGCGAACGCATTGCGTTGATTGCCCGCAACAGTTCGGAGGGAGCCACGTGCGCCCCCGAGCTG
>CANFVD010000086.1 GCA_947450345.1 Actinomycetota bacterium | reverse complement strand
TGTGAGGCAAACCAGGTCGTGTGTATCTCCACGGTCGCACCATGGCAGGCCTACTACTTTGGCCGTCAGAAGGACCCCGCAAACCCCGTTGACTTCAAGTGGACGTACCACTTCTTCTGGGGACTCGAGGACATCACTGCTGTTTACTCAGACATGTGGAAGCAGGCCGGAGTCACTTCGGGAAGTGCCGCTGAACTGTGGCCTAACGACCCCGACGGTGTTGCCTGGTCGGACGAGAAGCTGGGCTTCCCGCCGGTTGTGACGGCCAGTGGCCTGACGAACAACAACCCGGGTCTGTATGCCAACGGCACCACCGATTTCTCGGCTCAGATCTCGAAGTTCAAGGGTGAAGACAGCAAGGTATTGCTGGGAGTTCCCATTCCTCCCGACTTCATCACGTTCTGGAAGCAGGCTGTTCAGCAGGGCTTCCAGCCTGAGGTTGCCACCATTGGTAAGGCCATCCTGTTCCCCTCGGTCGTTGAAGCCCTCGGCGACACCGGAAACAACCTCTCCAGCGAGGTGTGGTGGTCACCGTCGAGCCCCTACAAGAGTGCCCTGACCGGGCAGTCGGCGAGCGACTTGGCAAAAGCCTTTGAAAAGTCCACGGGCAAGCAGTGGACTCAGCCCCTGGGATTCGCCGAGGCCCTCTTTGAGGTCGCCGTGGCAACCCTTCAGAAGTCGAAGAGTACCGACGAAGCTGACCTCCAGGCAGCTCTGTCGACGCTCAAGACGGACACCATTGTTGGACCTGTTGACTGGACCAGTGGACCCGTCAAGAACGTTTCCAAGACCCCGCTGGTTGGTGGACAGTGGCGTTTGCAGTCGGATGGCACGTACCAGATCGTGATCGTCTCGAACTCGCAGGCACCTCAGATCCCCACCGGTGGATCGATGGAAAAAATCAACTGGACTAAGTAACAAAAATGTCACAACAACCGCTTCTTGAAACCCAGAATCTGGGTCGCAAGTTCGGTCAATTACAGGTGCTCTCCGGCTTCGACCTCACGGTCGAAGCCGGAGAAATCCTGGGCATAATTGGCCCGAATGGTGCAGGAAAGTCGACACTGCTGAGCGTGCTCGGCGGCTCCGTTGCGCCATCGACGGGCAAAATATTTTTTGAGGGTGACGACGTCACGCGCAAGCCTGCCGCGTGGCGCGCACGTCACGGCATCGCCACGAGCTATCAAATTCCCCGCCCGTTTGTTGACATGACGGTGCTCGAGAACGTTTTGGTTGCGGCAAGTTTTGCCGGAGCACTTTTTGGCCATCAGGCACAGGCCTTGGCGGTCTCGTCCCTCGAGCGCGCTGGTCTCACGGAGTTCAGTAACGAACCAGCTAGCTCACTCCGGTTGCTCGATCGCAAACGCCTCGAGGTTGCTCGCGCGTTGGCTGCCAACCCCCGTCTCCTGCTTCTCGACGAAATCGCCGGCGGACTCACCGAGGCCGAAGTGCCCGTACTCGTCGAGTTGGTGAGATCCGTCGCCGCCAGCGGTGTAACGGTTATTTGGATCGAACACGTTGTGCACGCGCTGACAGCCGTGGCGACACGCTTGCTGTGTCTGACATACGGCAAGATTCTCGCCGAGGGCGACCCGCAAGAAGTCTTGGACTCGCCCGAGGTTCGCTCGGTCTACCTCGGCATGGCGCCCGACGACGAGAATGAGTTTTCCGCTGCTGCAGCCAAGACCAAACGAGCGAGAGCGCAGGGCAAACATGCTTAAGGTTTCAGGTCTCACGGCTGCCTACGGGCAGGTGACTGCCATCCGCGACATCTCCCTGTCGGTGGATGCGGGTGGCATCCTTGCGGTGATTGGTGCCAACGGTGCCGGAAAATCAACACTGCTGAAGACGATAGCCGGACTTCTGCCGGCAACCTCGGGAACCATTCTGTTTGACGACGAGGACATCACTCGACGAAGCACTTTTGACCGCGTGAAGCGGGGAATTGCGCTTGTACCCGAGGGGCGACGACTCTTCCCGTCACTCACCGTTCAAGAGAATCTGCAGACAGCTTTCGCCTCGAAGCGCCGGGGCGCGTGGACACTGGATACCGTCTACGACCTGTTCCCTCTCGTTGCCGAGCGTCGCCAACGACGTGCCGGAGACCTCTCCGGTGGTGAGCAGCAGGCCACCGCAATCGCTCGTGCCCTGCTGACGAACCCCAAGCTCCTCCTGCTGGACGAAGTTAGCTTGGGCCTCGCTCCCGCCATCATCGCCGACCTCTATTCGCGGCTTCCCGAGATTTTGGCGCAGGGGACCGGCATCCTTTTGGTTGAACAGGACGTGAGCCAGGCCATGAAAGTGGCCGACTCCGTGCACTGCCTCCTTCAGGGGGCCACATCGCTCACCGGAAAGAACCTCGCCATGGTCGACATTTCGGCTGCGTACTTTGGGATGGAGAAAAAGTGAACCTTCTCGAGCCCATCGTGCAGGGAATCCTGTTGGGCGGCCTTTACGCGCTTTTTGCGGCCGGCCTCTCGTTGATGTTCGGTGTCATGCGCATCGTCAACCTGGCGTACGGTGACTTCGCCGTGCTGGCGGCCTACGGTGCGCTTGTCGTGGTCAATGCCGCCATGATCAATCCGTTGCTCGCGCTTGTCGTGGTGGCTCCGGCCATGGCCGCGCTCGGATACGTGCTCCAACGCACGGTTCTCCAGCGCACGCTCGGCATCTCACCGCTTCCATCGCTCTTGGTGACCTTTGGCCTGTCGATCATCATCCAAAACGTGCTCCTGCTGTTTGGCTCGGCCGATCAGCAGCGACTCACTTTGGGCGGCATCGATACGGCCTCGATTACGCTTCCGCTGGGCATCACTGTGGGCGTGTTCCCACTCGGGGTCTTTGTCCTGGCCGTCGTCATTCTGGGCATTCTCTCTTGGGTGACCGCGAAGACTCAATACGGGCGTCTCGTCAGGGCCGTCAGCGACGACCCGGATACCGTGATGCTCCAGGGGGCGAACCCCAAAGTCATCTATGGAATCGCCACCGCAATCGCCTTCGGCGTGGTGGCCATCGCTGGTGTCGCGGCAGGCATCCAGACCTCGTTCAGCCCGTCTTCCGGGTCAATGTTGCTCATCTTCGCTTTTGAGGCGGTCATCATCGGTGGGCTGGGAAGCCTGTGGGGCACCTTGGGTGGCGCCGTCATTTTGGGTGTTGCCCAAACCGTGGGTGCCGCCTTTGCGCCGGCGCAGCAGATTCTTGCCGGGCACATCGTCTTCCTTCTCTTCTTGGCATTCTTGCCCAGCGGACTCTCTCGTCGAAAGGTTCGCGCATGACCCCCTCATTCCCGCTCCGCGCGAAGGGCCTCGAGCCGCCGGCGTACACCGTTCAGCGGTGGACACGGATGTCCATTGTGGGCACTTCAGGCCTCGGCGTTGTCGTCGTGGTCCTCGCACTGCTGCCGTTCATGGTCAACCTCTCGGTTACCTACGCCATGATCGACTTCTTCATCCTTCTCCTGCTCGCCATGACCTGGAACCTGCTCGCGGGATACGGCGGCATGGTCTCGGTGGGCCAACAGGCCTACATCGGCATTGGCGCATACGCCGTGATCGTTTTTGCCGATGCGTTCAATCTCAACATCATCGTGACGATTCTTCTGGCCGCGATTGTGAGCGGCCTCTTGGCGTTCCCGATCTCGTTCTTTGCGTTTCGGCTGGTGGGCGGATACTTCGCGGTGGGCACGTGGGTTCTCGCTGAGGTAGTACGCCTCATCGTTGTTCAATTTCCCCAAATTGGCGGCGGCGCGGGAATCTCGTTGGCGGCTACGACCGACATGCCCAAAGATCTGCGCATCGCCATGAGCTACTGGATTGCCCTCGGCGCGGCGGTTGTCGTGCTCGTGGTGTGCGTGTGGCT
>CANFVD010000085.1 GCA_947450345.1 Actinomycetota bacterium | reverse complement strand
GGCGCCAGCACGTTTTCGTGGCGCGACGTGATTGGCCCGCTTTCGGCCGCCGGCACCGTGGTCGCCTACGACCGCCCCGGGTTTGGTTTCACCGAACGTCCCACATCGTGGACGGGCGAGAACCCGTATGGCTTTGCCGGAAACTTCGCCCTACTCGACGCGCTGATCGAGCGTTTCGGGGCCGGAAAAGAAATTGTCCTCGTGGGCCACTCAGCAGGCGGGCAACTTGCTGCCGAATATGCGCGCCTCAACCCGAGCAGGGTTCAACGTTTGGTCTTGGCCGATCCGGCGATACTCACCACCGGCGCCGGCCCGGAGTGGCTGAATGTCGTGTTGAACATTCCGCAAATGGACTCCTTGGGGCCCCTTCTCGTCGCTGGAATTGCGTCATCCGGCGATGACCTGCTCCGACAGAGTTATCACGATCAGGCCACCCTGACGCAGGAGGTTTACGACGGCTACCACCAGCCCCTCAAAGTTATGGGTTGGGAGCGGGGCTTTTGGGAGTTCACCACAGCGCCGCGCGCCAATGACCTCGTGGCTAACCTGACAGCCGTAGTCACCCCCACGCTGCTCATCACCGGCGACAACGACACGGTCGTTCCGACGTCGGATACCGAGAAGCTCACCACGCTCATGCCGAACACCACACTCGTCGTGATCCCCCAGTCGGGGCACTTACCTCAGGAAGAGCAGGCAGCTTTATTTGCGTCAGCACTCACAGAGTGGCTCACCCGCGAGCAATAAAGGTGCGCGCGATAACGTCATCAATCAACCCAGCCCAGGTCTCTTCGTCGATGCGAACTGCGGCGACGTCATCGATGACGTGACCCAGTGTGTATGCCTGAATAAAGAGAGCGACCGCGGTGGGATCAAGTTCCGGGCGAAACCAACCGCGTGCCTGAGCGAAGACAACGAGCTCGGCGAGTGCCGCCGTGAGGCGGTCTTGTTCTGTGGCCAGTCGTTCTCGAAAGCGATCTTGCCGGCCGGCCAACGCTAAGGCCTGAACGCGTGACATGCGGTGTGCGGCTGCGGACCGTGCTTGGGTTTGTCGCGTGACCCGAGCCAGGGCAACCACTAATTCGTCGCGGTTCGTGACCGTTTCGGCAATTGAGCGAAGGCTGTGCGTGCTCGCATCGACGTAGTGCGAAAACTCGCGGGCGATGGCGACCTCTACCAGATCGCCGAGGTCAGCAAAGTGGTGATAGAGCGAACCGTGGGAAATGCCGGAGGCCTTCAGGACGTCGACGACCTGAATCTGATCGGGCGCACGCGTTTGGAGCAGCTCAAGTGTTGTGGCAACCAGAGCTTCACTGGTGGGATGGGGTCCTCGAGCCATGTCACGATTTTACGGGAGACTCAGCGGCCTGTTGGACCGTCGCCGGCCGAACCTCACCTTCCGTGGCGCGATCAACAAGTCCGCAGAGCGGAAACTACGAGTGCGCTCATGCCGACTTCAGGTTGAGGATGGGCGTAACAACGGCAGGACTCACGAAGGGGACATCATGCGGAGCAGCACACAACGAGGATTACTGGGCGTCGTCATTGTCGCCACGACAATAGCTCTCACGGGATGTGCCCCGGGGATCAGTCCGACCACGCCCACGCCATCCGAGTCAGCAAGCACGTCGTCAACGGCGATTCCGCTCCCCACCGTGACGACTCGCCCGGTCGCCTCTGCTTTTCCGTGCGCTCAACCCACCCCGACGGGTGCCTTACCGACGCCCGACGAGTTAGAAAACTATCGAGCCGTGATTGTGTCGGCCAACACGCAACCGATGTCGACACACGCGTGTGAGACCGTCACGGTCATTTTTTCGGGCTCCGAGTGTTGTGGCCCACTCGACCGGGACAACGCGCTTGTCCAATGGGGCGACTGGCTCGGGATGAAATCGGACTGGAACTTTTCACCTGACCCAGCGCTCGTGGCTGAGTGGCGCACGCACGCCTACGCACAATACGTTCCCGAAGGGGCGCTCATTGCGGTCAGTGACAGTGGTGGCGTGATGACATCCGTGATTTTCGACGGCAACGTGATTACCGGTCTTTTTGTCGCCACACTCGAGGAAATGACGTTCTAAAGACCGACTTCGGTTGACCTCACCCGACGAGCTAGGGCGCCTGGCCGGGTTGCTGTCCGGGAGCTTGGCCAGGCTCCTGGCCCGGCGCCTGGCCCGGTTCTTCGCCGGGGGCTGGGGCGGGCAACGAGCCCTCCTGCCCATTGTTGAGGCCAACGTTTGCCCCGCCCTCAGAAACCGACGTGATGAACATGTCTATGGTCTTGGACGATTCAACCGACACGTTGACGGGAGATTGCAAAATCAGCACCGCGACAATCATGGCCACGGTCACGACGGTTGTTGATCCGCCGTAGAAGTACTTAAGCCACGGAATGCGCGATGCCGGATAGAGTCCGATGCCCAGAAGAAGGAGAATCGCGGACAGTCCCAGCATGACGTTCAACGCAACCGGCAGGTTGGGGACACTGATCGTGAGGCGATCCTTGCGGGCATCCTTGACGGCTTCCATGTGCGCGTAAAGATTGTCAACCTGATGAGCGGTGAGTCCGGGAGATTCGGCCGTGGCGGTCACGTCGACTTCGATGAGAGCGAGGGCCTTTTGCGCTTCCGGATTCGACGCAACAACGCCTTGGGTACCGATCTCGGTGTCACGGACGAGAGTGGCGTAATCCGACAGAGCAAGCGCGATCGTGCGCGAGGATTCCCGAGGAATGCTGCCGAGATCCTCTGCCAGGGCGGTCACCGACGTAAACTCGCTCGTCACGCTCGACTCGAGCTGGGACTGCGTGTCCCACGACGTGACTACGGCAAAAGCACCGACAAAAATGAAGGCGCCACCAACAACGGCCAGGGCGGAATTGGCGAAGTCCGTGAAGTCACTATCTGCTCCGCGCCGAAGACTGAACAGAATTCCCAGCCACATAATCAGGCAGGCAGGAATCGCAATAATCACCACCAAGACAAGAGGCGGCAGGTTCACGAAGGCTTCGTAAGCATCAGGTGTGGGAGGCATTCTCACACCCTATTGCACGCTCCACACGGCGCGCGTCGTGTGTCTGACGTGAACCCGTGACGAGCCACACGCGTCACGAGACGTCAGGAATGTCTCTCCGTCGCGGTGACTTCGGAGGCCATCTCTTGCGGGTCGTCATCGAGGTCGGCGCGCTCAAACGCGACTGTTGTCGGTAGTTCGAGATGAAGGTCAGTGCCAATGCACACCTCAAGAGTTCCTCGCGTCACTGCGAAGTCGAGCACGTGACCACCCTGGGTGCGGTCCTCATCGATGAAGTGCGCGTGATCGCCGGCGATACCGATGCCCTGCTGAAAGACCGGTGTGCGAAACCCCACGATGTCGCCCGTGACTTTCGGAAAGACCTGAACGGGCTCCCCCTTTGTGACCTCGATGAGTCGGCGATAGGGCATCGTCTGGCGTGCCACCGTGCGAGTGCGGACGAAGTCAAAGTCGCCCGAAATTCGATAGGCGTAAAGGTAGTTATCCGACGGGGTGAGGGCAACGAGCAGGTCGCGCAACTGCTCGGACGAGTGCGGTTCGTCAAGCGACTGACTCATGTGCACCTCGAATTGCGTCACGACGGCAAAGGGCGATAGTTGGGCCGGGGACACTGTTCCCACGCTTCCGTCGCTCGACAACCGGTAGCACGTGCCGTCAAGGATAAGCATCTCGCCATCGAGGGCGTTGAAGGTGCCCACGCCAAAGTCTCCCCGGGTCAGGAGGTGCTCAACCGAGCAATCACCGTCATAGATGCCGTCGAGCAAGGCGCCCATCGTGCCAGTCTGAAATACCTCGTGCCGGCCGAGCGCACGGTGGGCTGCGTGCTGAAGCGTC
>CANFVD010000084.1 GCA_947450345.1 Actinomycetota bacterium | reverse complement strand
GCATCTCACCAGACCGGCTCCCGATGAGGCGAAACTATCCATCGCCTCTAGCTGAGCTGGTTGGCCTCAACCCAGGCGAGGTAGTCGGCGTCGATGCCGCCGGTCACGTATTCGCCCGTGAAGCAGCACATTTCGAGTTCGGTCACGGAGGATCCTTCGATGATGGCGTCGCGCATGTCTGCCACCTCCTGGTAGATCAGGTGGTCGGCACCCAGTTCGGCAGCAATCTCGGGAATCTTGCGCCCGTGAGCCACGAGTTCGTGGGGCGACGGCATGTTGATGCCGTACACGTGCGGAAAGCGCACCGGGGGAGCGGCCGAGGTGAACGTGACCTCGTTGGCGCCGGCCGCGCGGGCCATCTCCACAATCTCGCGCGAGGTCGTGCCGCGCACAATGGAGTCATCCACGATGAGCACGTTCTTGCCGGCGAACTCTGACGACATGGCGTTTAGCTTCTGGCGCACCGAGCGCTTGCGCTGCGCCTGCCCGGGCATGATGAAAGTACGGCCCACGTAGCGGTTCTTGTAGAAGCCTTCGCGATATTCAATGCCGAGCTTGCGGGCCACCTGCATGGCGGCCGGCCGAGACGAATCGGGGATGGGCATGACCACGTCGATGTTGCCCGTGGGGGCATACTCGGCGATGGTGGTTGCCAGGCGGTCTCCCAGGCGCAGGCGCGCTTCGTAAACCGAGATGCCGTTCATGATGGAGTCGGGGCGAGCCAGGTACACGTACTCAAACGAGCACGGAACGAGGCGTGGATTCTCGGCGCACTGGCGCGAGTACATCTCGCCAGCAACAGAGATGAAAACAGCCTCCCCCGGCTCCACGTCGCGCACCACGTCGTAGCCGGCACTTTCGAGTACGAGTGATTCGCTGGCCACAATCCACTCGGCCTTGCCGGTCTCAGTGAGGCGCTTGCCGAGGATGAGCGGCCGAATGCCAAAGGGATCGCGGAACGCCAGCAGGCCGTGCCCGGCAATCACGGCGATGGCCGCATAAGACCCCTGCACGCGGTGGTGCAGATTGGCTACGGCACCAAATACTTGGTCCGGGTCAAGGTCGGTGCCGGAAATCTGTCCCTGCAGTTCTGTGGCAAGCACGTTGAGCAGCAACTCGGTATCGCTCGATGTATTGACGTGGCGTCGGTCGATGCTGAACAGGTCACTCGTCAGCTCACGGGTGTTGGTGAGGTTGCCGTTGTGCACCAGAACGATTCCATAGGGCGCGTTCACGTAGAACGGCTGTGCCTCTTCTTCGTGCTTGGCGGCGCCCGCCGTGGCGTAGCGCACGTGCCCCAGGCCCACGCTTCCCGGCAGTGCACGCATGTCACGCGTGCGGAACGCTTCGCGCACCTGTCCTTTGGTTTTGAACTGGTGCAGGTGGCTGCCCTCGGCCGTGGCGATTCCGGTTGAGTCCTGCCCGCGATGCTGCAGCAACAGCAGGGCGTCGTAAATCTGCTGGTTCACCGGTTCGGTCGAGACGATTCCAACGATTCCACACATGGGACGGGGCATCTCCAAGCCGACGAAGAGGATGACAGTTCCCCCTCAGTCTGCCACACCCCGCGCCGATAGACTGGGGAAACAATGGGCACAAACTCGTACGCACAGGCCGGGGTCGACACCGCCGCGGGCGACCTTGCCGTTGAGCTGATGAAGGCCTCAATCAAGGCCACTCACTCGCCCGAGGTACTCGGTGGCGTGGGCGGTTTCGCCGGGCTGTTTGACGTCTCGTTTCTTAAGAATTTCGATCGCCCGCTACTGGCCACCAGCACGGATGGCGTGGGCACCAAGGTAGCCATCGCCCAGGCCCTCGACAAGCACGACACCATCGGCCAAGACCTGGTGGGCATGGTTGTTGACGACATCGTGGTCTGCGGTGCGCGTCCACTTTTTATGACTGACTACATCGCGTGCGGCAAGGTGGTGCCCGAGCGCATCGCGAGCATTGTGGCCGGCATCGCGCGCGCTTGTGCCGAGACGGGTACGGCGCTAGTCGGCGGTGAAACCGCGGAGCACCCCGGCCTCTTGGGTCCCGACGACTACGACGTTGCCGGAGCCGCTGTGGGTGCAGTCGAGGCCGACAACCTGCTCGGTGCCGAGCGAGTGACCAACGGCGACGTTGTCATCGCCATGGCGTCGAGCGGTCTGCACTCCAACGGATACTCACTCGTTCGTCACATTCTGGCCAACAAGAAGATCGCCATGACAGATACCTCCGCCGATCTCGGTGGCGTGGTGGGCGAAGTCCTTCTGGAGCCCACCCGTCTTTACACGAGCCCGCTCGTGAGTCTGCTGGCCAACGATGAGGTGGGCCCCACGGTGCACGCGCTCAGTCACGTGACGGGCGGGGGCATTGCCGCCAACCTGGCACGCGTTCTTCCCCAGGGCTCGTGGGTCGAGGTGGATCGTTCCACGTGGAACCCGCCCGCGGTCTTTCACGTTCTTGCCGACATGGCCGGCGACTCGCTCGAATCCACCGAGGGAACGTGGAATCTGGGCATTGGAATGTTCGGCGTTGTGCGTGCCGATGCCGCATCCGCGGTGATTGCGGCGCTCGCGGCACAGGGTATTCCCGCGTGGGTCGCCGGTATGGTGTCACTAACCCCCCGCGACTTCACGGGGTTCGAGCAGGGGGCAAAGGGCGTCAACGGCGGTGCCGTGCGATTGGTGGGAGCATACGGTGGTTAGCGAGAAGGTGGCTGCGCTTCGCAAGAAGCTGGCTACTGTGCGCGCCCGTCCGGCCATATCTGCCTCCGAAAGAATTGCGCGACGAACACCCGCTCGCACGTTCTGGTGGTGGATCTCGTTCGTGGTGGTCACCGCGTCGGGCGGATTCTTTGCGCCCGCGCTCGCCATGGCGTTTTCGGTCACCGAGGGCTGGGACGGCGGCGGTCAGTTCGCGATTCTCACGCTCGCCGGCCTATTCCAGGGACTCGTGCTCGGAATCGGAGAAGTGATTGCCCTGCGACGTGGACCCCTGCGAGTTCCTGCGGGTCGCTGGATTTTTGCTACCACGGTCGGCATGGGCCTGACGTGGATTGTCGCCCTGCTACCCGGATCCTTTGCGCGGCCAGACTGGTCAAACCCCGCGGTGGTCGTGGGCATGATTGTCGCCGTGTTGGTCGTCATCCTCATCGTGCCCTTCGCCCAGTGGCTGATTTTGCGCTCGCGCGTCGCCGACGCGTGGCGCTGGATTCTCGTGATGAGCATTTCCACTGCCCTCGGAGTGGGCGCGCTGCTCTCAGGCATCGTGTTTGCTGCCGGCAAGACCACGTTCATTAGCACGCTGGCACCGTTTGTCCTTTCGGGCTGGGTGGGCGTCGTTCTGTTCACTGTGGTCAGCGGTCTGGGTGTCTACTGGATGGCCCGCGAGGCGTACACGGCCGCAGAGACAGAGGCGTTGCTGGCGCGCCGCGTGGCCAACGAGAGCAAGGCAACCACAGCGACCAAGCGAGTCGCCGCTCGTGTCGGCGCCAACGCATCACCCGTGGTCAAGAAGGCGGCGAGCAAGGTGACCGCCGTCGCCAAGAAGGCCGGTTCGAAAACTGTGTCGGCAGCGAAGAAGGCGGCCAAGGGTGTCGGCACGCGAACGGCGGCGGCTACCGCCAAGGCTCGTGCGAAGAAGCGTCCCGCCAAGTAACCCGGACAGAGTTGCCCCGGCGACCTGACACTAAGAGCGGGATTCCTCGTCGTCGTGCACGTCGTCGGCGACGTCAGCCCACTTCGCGAGGTTCTCCTCGAGCTTGGCGTCCTGCGTCTTGGCAAGCTCTTGTTCGAGCGCGGAAAGGTTGGTGTCGGGGCTGAAATACTTCAGCTCGCGCGCCACCTTGGTGTGCTTTGCTTTTTGCCGGCCACGACCCATGCG
>CANFVD010000083.1 GCA_947450345.1 Actinomycetota bacterium | reverse complement strand
TGTCGCGAGCAAGAGTTCTCGGACCTTTCGGTCTCCGACATCTCGGAAGCTGCGGGAATCAACCGGAGCACGTTCTATCAGCATTACCCCGACAAAGAGGCCCTGCTTTCCGACGCCCTGGACGGGTTCGTCGAAGCGGCAGCCGCCCAGATCGAAGCTGAAAAACTGAACGCACCGGATGCCGATCCGCGCGAAATGATTCGCAAATTCCTAGAACACGTTCGCGAAAACGCCGCCCTCTACCGAACGGTCTTGGGTCCTACGGGGTCGCCGGTCATCGTGGCGAATCTTCGGCAACGCGTGATAGCCCTGTCGTTGAGTGGCCTGTCTCAGGTTCCTCGCGAAGCCGGCGCTCCGCCCGTGAACATTGCCGCGGCAGGTATCGCCGGTGCGTTCATCAGTGTCGTCCGCGAGTGGCTGAGCATGAAGCCGCTGCCGTCGGCAGACCGGGTCACGGAATGGGCATGGAGTGCCCTCACGGGAACAATTCCACGCCACGAGGACGTCTCGGTCGACTAAGCGCCCGGTGCGCCCGCTTCGGTGACGCTGACGTCGGTCCGGTGAAAGTTGAGGAACGAGCGCGAAGCCGTGGGGCCGCGCTGACCGTTGTAGCGCGACTTGTACTCTGCAGAGCCGTAGGGCTTTTCGGCCGGCGACGACAGCTGGAAGAAGCAGAGCTGGCCAATCTTCATGCCGGGCCAGAGCTTCACCGGCAGCGTGGCCATGTTTGACAGCTCAAGCGTGACGTGACCCGAGAATCCCGGATCGATAAATCCTGCGGTTGAGTGCGTGAGGAGGCCCAGCCGGCCGAGTGAGCTCTTGCCCTCCAGGCGTGCGGCCACATCGTCGGCCAGGGTGACCTGCTCGAAGGTGGCTCCCAGAACAAACTCTCCCGGGTGCAGAATGAACGGCTCATCGGGGGCGACCTCGATGAGGCGCGTGAGGTCCGGCTGATCTTCAGCGGGATCGATAACCGGGTACTTGTGATTGTCAAAAAGTCGGAAATACCGGTCGATGCGAACATCAACGCTCGACGGTTGGATCATGGTCGCGTCATAGGGGTCAAGCGCGATGCGACCGGCGTCGATGTGGGAACGGATGTCGCGATCTGAAAGAAGCACCCGCCTATTCTAAAGGGGCGACTAGGCGAGGGCCCCCATGAACCGCTCCACATCGGGATCGACCCGAACGTCTGAGGGTCTGAGCGGCCGCGAGAGGTAGAGTCCCTCGAGCGAGGTGAGTCGGCTCAGAGCCACGTACGTTTGGCCAGCCGCAAACGCGCCCGTCGCGAGGTCAATAACGGCCGCATCGTAGGTTTGCCCCTGAGACTTGTGAATCGTGATGGCCCAGGCCAAGCGCAGCGGGACCTGAGTGAATTCAGCCACCACTTCACGACTCAGTTCTTTGGTCTCGGCGCGGTAGGTGTAGCGGAATCGCTCCCACGTGGACGGCAGAACCTCGTGGACGCTGCCGTCCACCTCCACGCTCACGTTCGCGCCAATCTTGCTGACCCGACCGATGGTGCCGTTAACCCAGCGGCCGTCGGGATCGTTGCGCAAGAACATGACCTGTGCGCCCGGCTTGAGCTGCAGTTCTTCGTCCGCGGGAAACCATCCCGGGGGAAATTCGCCGTTCACGTCGGCCACCGCAGATTTGGGCTTGCCCGGGAGTTCGGCCAAGTGGCGGGCGTTGATGGTGGTGACTCGGTCGTTGCGAGTGGCCAGCGTGATGATGCCGTCGGGCGCCGGTCGTGCGCCGACCTCGTTGAGGCGGTTGGCCATGTCTTGGGTAACTTCGTTGCGGCGTACGCCCTCGAGGAGGCGTTTGAAATCGTTGTCGTGTTGGCGGTGAATTTCGGCCAGTTCAACGGTGGTCACACCGGCCTCGCGCCACACGCGCGCATCGAAGAACCACATCGAGGCGTAGTTGTCGGCGAAGTAGTCGCGTTCGATTCCCTTGGCTTCGACCGGCGGTAGTTGGTACGGATCGCCGAACATCACCACCTGAACACCGCCAAATGGCGCGTGCCGCTTGTGGCGCACTTCGCGCAGAGTGCGGTCGATGCCATCGAGTACATCCGCGTTCACCATGGACACCTCGTCGATGACAAGGAGCTCTATGGCCGACAGGATTTTTCTCTTGTGTGGATTGTGCGTGAGCTCCTGATTACCGATGAGTCCGATCGGCAGGTTGAACAGCGCGTGAATGGTCTGGCCCTCGACGTTGAGCGCCGCAACACCCGTGGGTGCGCAGATGGCAATCTGCTTGGTCGTGTTGGCAGCGATGTGATTCAGCAGGGTGGACTTACCCGTGCCCGCACGGCCCGTAATGAAGAGGTTCTCGTTGGTGTCCTCGACGAGCGTGAAGATGCGCTGCTGTTCGGCGCTCAGGGCGGGTGTTGTCACGCGTGTCCTCATCGGGTTGGTCAGAATCGTGCAAGTTTAGCCCGTGGCACGCTCAAAGACTCCCCAACACCGAAGTGCCTAGGATGAATTGTGGATACTCGCGCACGGTTTGCCCTTCTCGTCGCCATTGTGGCCATCGTCGCGGTCGCGGTGGGCATCGGCGGAGTGATCTTCGTCAACCGCACAATCAACTCTCCCGATGCCGTGGTGCGCAGTTACTTCGCCGCCCTGTCGACGGGCGATGCCGCATCAGCCCGGGCGCTCCCGGGCGTGGTCTCGAACACTCTCGGCCCCGACCAGCTGGTGCTGTTGCAGACCGGTGCTTTCCTGCCCCCGCGGGACGTGACGATTGCGGCACCGGCTGTTGAGGGTAATGAGGCCACCGTCGAGGCGACCTATTTTGTCGGCGAGCGCGAGCAGCGGGCCACGTTTTCGCTCGTCGCCGAACCGGGCACGCTGGGTGTGCTCGGACAGTGGCGTTTTTCCGAAACACCGCTCGGACGTCTCAGCGTTGCGGTTGTGCACGACACCGCATTCCAGGTGGGTGACCTCGGCACCGTCGACGTGCGGAGCTACGACGGCGGCACGGCAGAGGCGTTTGCCGCATCGGCAACTTTCCCGGTCTTTGTGGGCGTCGGCTATGACATCTTTCGGTCCACGTCGTTGCTGAACGCGCCACACGAGCTCGTGTTTGTGTCCGAGGCCGCGATTCAGACCATCAGCGTTGAGGTTTCGACGACCCCCGCATTTGTCGCGGCCGTGCAGGAAAAGGTCGACGTGGCACTCACCGAGTGCGTCACGCAACAGGTACTCATGCCCACAGGGTGCCCGTTCGGCTATGCCACCGAAAATCGTTGGGTGGGTGACGCCTCGTGGTCGCTCCCGACCCAACCTCAACTCACCATCGTTGCCGGCGACAACGGCTGGCTGGCGTCCGGGGATGGCGTGGCGCATCTCACGGGAACCGTGCAGTCACTCTTTGACGGGAGCGAGACGCCCGTCGACGTGGACGTGGACTTTCACATGGACGTCCCGGTCTGGGTCACGGGCCCGGATTCCTTCGCGTTCAGCTCCGAGTAGTCGGCGCGCGGTCTGTCCCGGAGAGCCCGCCCAACATCTCGTTATAGGCCCGCAGGTCGGCATCCTCATCCCGGTCGGCTTGCCGGTCGAGTCGCTTCGCCACACGCCCTTCCTCGCGACTCCACTGCATTGCCAAGACCACGGCAATCACGACGCTCGGAATTTCACCCACGCTCCAGGCAATCGCGCCGCCCGCCTGCTGATCAACCAGAGGCGAATCCCCCCAGGTGCGACCCATCGCCCCAAACCAGTCAGCCAAGAGCAGCCCCTCGCCGGACATGATGGCCAGGCCGAAAAAGGCGTGCACGGTCATGGCGGCAAAGAGTTGAACGAGTCGGAGCGGGTAGCTCAGTCGGCTCGGGCCAGGGTCGATGCCAATCAGCGACTGAACGAAGAGATAACCCGCCAACAAGAAGTGAACGACCATCCATTCGTGACCAATGTGGTCGGTGATTGCCCAGCGGAAAATCGGGGTGTAGTAAAACGCCCACAAGGATCCGACAAAGATAACCGTGGCCACGATGGGGTGAGAAATGAACCGCCCAAAGCGCGAGTGCACGGCCAGCATGATCCACTCCCGTGATCCGCGACTGCCGTCGTTGCGCTTGCGAAT
>CANFVD010000082.1 GCA_947450345.1 Actinomycetota bacterium | reverse complement strand
GCTCGCCAAGGCGCGCCAGATTCTTGAGTCAGAACTCGCGCTCGCCGAGAAGACCGACGGTGCTCGCGCCGCCGAAATCCTCGACGAAGTTCTGGCGTCCTAGGTCTTTTCGTCTCGCGACGTGATCTGAGAACGTGTCACCCGCCGAATGCACGGTTGCGGTAATCGTTGTTGCCGCGGGCTCGGGCGTGAGGTTGGGGCAGCAACGCCCCAAAGCGTTTGTTGAGTTGGTGGGTCTGACGCTGCTCGAACGTGCGGTGTCCACTCTCGCCTTGCTCTCGGAACCAGTTCAGGTTGTCGTGGCAGCTCCGTCTGGCCACGAGCAGTTTGCTCGCGACATCGCCGACCGCGCCCTTGGTTCGTCGGCCAACGCGGTGTCAGCTGTCACGGGCGGAGTCACTCGTCACGAATCGGTCCTTGCCGCACTCGCAGCGTTGGAACCCGGCGTGACCACGGTCTTGGTGCACGACGCGGCTCGCTGCCTCACTCCGGTCGAGGTTGTCGAGCGCGTCATTGCAGACGTTCGGGAATCAGGCCAAGGCGTGGTTCCCGGGTTGCCGGTGACCGACACCATCAAGGTCATCTCGGGATCCCTGAATTCCGGTGGCACCGTCACATCAACCGTCGATCGAAGTTCGCTGCTCGCTGTTCAGACGCCGCAGGGTTTCCCTCGCCGTGACCTCGAGAGCGCGTACCAAGCCGCACGGACGGCCGACTATACCGACGATGCCGGTGTTTTTACCGGTGCAGGTTTCATTGTTCGAACGTGCGCCGGTGATGAGCGATCATTCAAGATCACGACACCAGCCGACTTGGCCCGAGCGCAAGGCCTGCTCCTCGGAGTCGATGGTGCCCGCGTTCGCGTGGGCATGGCCACCGATACTCATGCCTTCGCCGAGAACACGGGCTTGCGGTTGGCGGGGCTTGACTGGCCGGATGAGCGTGCTCTCGCCGGTCACAGCGACGGCGATGCGGTGGCGCACGCCATCGTCGACGCCCTGTTGGTTGCTGCCGGCCTGGGCGACATTGGGGGCATGGTGGGTGTCGACGACCCTCAGTATGCCGGGGCCAGCGGCGAGGTTTTTGTTCGCGAGGCGGTGCGGCGTCTGGCGGAGGCCGGCTTCACGCCGGTGAATGTGACCGCTCAAATCGTGGGGAATCGTCCGCGCTTTGCGGGTCGCCGCGACAAAGCCGAGCGCGTCTTGTCTTCGTGGGTGGGTGCTCCTGTGACGCTGAGTGCCACGACCACGGATGGCCTCGGCCTGACGGGCGAAGGCCGCGGTATTTCTGTCGTTGCCACCGCCTTGGTTGAGCTTTTCGCGCCGACCTCGAACTAGAGCACGTGCACGGCGGTGGCTCGCCAACGGCGGTCGAGCCCCTCAAGCCGAAATGCTACTGACCGTGTTCGCGCCCGCCCGTGAATGAGCACGACGGCTTCGACCACGCCGTCTCCCGGTTCGGTGATGATGGTGCGCCCCAGGGTGAATGTGGGGCGGATGGGCGGCGCACCGGTGGCGGAGCGCGCCCGGACGGCAATCTGAACTCGTTTGGCGAGATGGCGGTAGACGTCGTCGGAGACCCAGCGCGCAATTTGATCGAGGTCTCGAGCGCCGGCAATGATCTCGAGAACCGAGCGCGCCAAATTTTCGATGAGTGTCGTGGGGTCGGGAAGGTCACTGCGCCCCGTGGGCTGGTGACCGAAATAGTCGTCGTCGTTATAGCTGGCGAGACGCGTGTTGATACGGCGGGTCGTGACGCGCTGGTCAGGACCGTCGTTGGTCTCGGGCGCGTGTGCGGGAATGGCACTCATTCTTTCTGTTCTCCCCTGTCGAAAGCGGCACAAAAGTTAGTTAACTGCGAGCAATACTCAATCAGAACTCGTGAGGGGAGAAAGTCCTTCACAGCGAAAATGTGGATAACTCACGGAGATTCACAGGTTCACGTTTCAGGCTCTGTGGCCATGCGCTGGGACAACCTCTTCGATGACCTCCTGGGACAACTCGATCGTGAAATCGCAGCAGAACGCGCCGACGAGCGACGAGATTCGGTGCGATCTGAGATTGCAGAAATCGCCTATCGCCAGATTCTTGTGAAGCTCGCACAGCGCGGTGACGAGTCAGTGATGCTTCGCACGCGTGCCACCTCTCTCGTTGGTCGGGTCGATACGGTTGGCGCCGATTGGTTATCGTTCTCGACCCGGGGGTATGGGCCTGGCGACGCAACGAGCGCGCACGTTGTTCCTCTCATCTCTCTTACTGCGCTGGAGTTGTCCAACCGCGAGAGCGTTGTGCGTGCGACGTGCTCCGTCGTCCCTCACAACGGCGACGAACTGGCATCGCGGGTGTTGTCCGACCCGTCGGACACAGCACGCGCTCGGCAAAAACAGCCACGCCTGATTGATCGAATCACTTTTGCGACGGTGCTGCGTGATCTCGCGCGTCGTCGGCGCTGGGTAAACGTCACAACAGTCGACGGCTCGGTGGGGGGCACGCTTGACGCTGTGGGTCACGATTGGTGCGAAGTGGCCCAGCATGCGCGTGACGTGGCGCGGCGTCAGTCAGCAATTACGGGGAGCACACTCATTCCGTTGTCGGCTGTGTGTGACGTTCGCGTGGACTAAAGGCGACGCCCGTCGGCAATGTCGACTATTCCGGCCCACTGAGATTCGCGCCACTGCGCGGCCATCGCTTCGGCGTTGTATCGCTGGGCGATGAATATCTCGAGTGCCCTCGTGCTGATGCGCCAGGGGCCCTTCCTGCCTACGCGGAGGGCGGGTAGCTCGCCGGACCGAACGAGCGCATAGACGTGAGAGATGGACACCGCCAGAATCTCGGCAGCAGCGGCCACCGATACGAAGTGAGCGTCGAAAGCTGAGGGCATGGCTGAACACTAGGCGCGCATCTGTCGTGGATGACCTCTCTGTCGAAGGTTGTGGACAACTGAGGTGCGCTGCGCAGTCTCCCGGGGAAGATGCCGTGACGGTCAACTCCGGCAGAACCAAGAAAAGGGAGTAAGAGTGAAAACATCGCGCAGTTCGCTGATCAAGCTGGCCCTGGGGATCGGCATGATTCTCGCTTCGGTTGTTGGCGTGACCGCCTTGGTCGCGTCACTGAGCAAGACACACGCTATGGTTCTGGCTGCCACAGACATGCCCGTGGGACACACAATCACCGCGCAGGACATCGTGCAGGCCGATGGCTACGTTGTGGGGTCGGGCATTACGTTTGCCGGCACGACTGACGAGTTGGTGGGCAAAGTCACCACTCGTCCACTTGCCGTGGGAGAACCGCTATCGAGCGCCGTGGTTACGGACTCGTTCGACCTCGACCTCACGACACTCGTCGTCAGCGTGGGCGGCGGCGTCCCCGCGTCCTTGGCGGCCGGCGACACGATTGAGGTGTGGTCGGCGGGAACGCGTGGCGTAGTGGTGAGCGGACTGGATTCGGCAGCCCCTCAACCGGGGGAGCCGCGTCCGTTGGCCGCCGGAGAATTTGTGGCGCGCATCGGAGACGCTCAGTCGGCAGCCCTGGGGGGAGCGGTCCAGGTCGAGATTGTCGTTGCCAAGGCAGACGTCAGCGCGATCCTCTCGGCCCAAACACACGATGAAACAATCGTTGTGCTTCCCCACCGCAGTCACGCATCATGAGAATCCTGACAAACTCGGCCACGGTGGCGTGCGATCCGTACATTGCGTCGCTGGTTACGCACGCAGGCGAGCAGAACGAGCGAGTGGTTGTCTGCGACGACGTCTCGGTCGAGTCCTTGAGTGATTCCGAAGGCCAGCCCGCGGCGGATGCCATCCTGCTTCGTGGGATCACAATCACCCCACACTTACTGTCTGGTTGCGATCTCGCGGGGGTTCGCGTCGTCGGAGTGGCGCACACGGACGAGGACGTTCGGCAACTGGAACGCCTGCGACTCGTCGAACGTGTGACGACGCCCGTGAACAGAATCGCGTTACTCGGTGCCCTGGGGCGGGAAAATTCGAGCACGGCGTGGCACCCAACACGCGAATCCGTTGCGCAATCGGTGGCCGTCACAACCCCGATTACCGACGCACCCCTGGCCGGGGGAAGCCCGGCTGACGAGGAGCCGGTCCGCACAATCGGCGCGGGGGCCGACGTTTCCGGCCGCGTTGTCGC
>CANFVD010000081.1 GCA_947450345.1 Actinomycetota bacterium | reverse complement strand
GCGCATGAGGTCGTCGGTGAGCGAGAGGTAGAAGCGGCTCTCGCCGGGGTCACCCTGACGACCCGAACGACCGCGGAGCTGGTTGTCGATGCGGCGGGATTCGTGACGCTCGGTACCGAGGACGTAAAGACCGCCGGCAGCAATAACCTTGGCCGCTTCCTTGGCAACTTCCTGCTTTACTTCCTCAAACGTCGGGCCCCATGCCTTTTGGTACTCGTCCGGATTCTCCACGGGGTCGAGTCCCTTGGCGGCGAGTGCGGCCACCGCCATGAACTCGGCGTTACCACCGAGCATGATGTCGGTACCACGACCGGCCATGTTCGTGGCAACGGTGACCGAGCCGAAACGACCAGCCTGAGCCACGATGGCGGCCTCACGAGCGTGGTTCTTAGCGTTCAATACCTCGTGGCGAATGCCTCGCTTGGCGAGCAACTTGGAGAGGTACTCGCTCTTCTCGACCGACGTGGTTCCCACGAGGACAGGCTGACCGAGCCCGTGACGCTCCTGAATGTCGTCGGCAACGCGCTCGAACTTGATGATCTCGTTCTTGAAGATGAGGTCGGAGTTGTCCTTGCGCACCATAGGGCGGTTGGTGGGAATAGGGACCACACCCAGCTTGTAGGTGCTCATAAACTCGCCGGCCTCGGTCTCTGCCGTACCGGTCATGCCCGAAATCTTCTCGTACATGCGGAAGTAGTTCTGCAGCGTCACGGTGGCCAGAGTCTGGTTCTCCGCCTTAACCTCGACGCCCTCCTTGGCCTCAATGGCCTGGTGGATGCCCTCGTTGTAACGGCGACCCGCAAGGATTCGACCGGTGTGCTCATCCACGATGAGCACTTCGCCATTCATGACGACATAGTCTTTGTCGCGCTTGAACAATGCGCGCGCCTTGATTGAGTTGTTGAGGAACGAAATGAGCGGCGTGTTGGCCGACTCGTACAGGTTGTCGATGCCGAGGTAATCCTCGACCTTTTCGATGCCGGGTTCGAGTACACCGACGGTGCGCTTCTTCTCGTCGACCTCGAAATCGGTGCCCTCGAGGAGGGTGTCCGCGATGGTGGCGAACTCGGTAAACCAGCGGTTGGCCTCGCCGGACGCGGGCCCCGAGATGATGAGCGGGGTACGGGCCTCGTCGATCAGGATGGAGTCAACCTCATCAACGATGGCGAAGTAGTGGCCGCGCTGAACGCGATCGCTGGCCTGCCACGCCATGTTGTCGCGCAGATAGTCGAAGCCGAACTCGTTGTTGGTGCCGTAGGTGATGTCGGCGAGGTACTGCTCGCGTCGCTCGGGCGGGTTTTGACCCGCAATGATGACTCCGGTGGTCATGCCCAGCGCGCGATAGACGCGGCCCATAAGCTCACCCTGATATCCGGCGAGGTAGTCGTTGACCGTCACCACGTGAACGCCTCGACCGGCGATGGCGTTGAGGTACGCGGCGAGCGTGGCCACGAGGGTCTTACCCTCACCGGTCTTCATCTCAGAGATGTTGCCGAGGTGGAGCGACGCGCCACCCATGATCTGCACGTCGAAGTGACGCAAGCCGATGGTGCGTTTGGATGCCTCTCGAACGGCCGCGAAGGCCTCGGGGAGCATGTGGTCGAGGGTCTCGCCCGCGGCAAACCGCTGACGGAAGTCTGCGGTTTCGCCGCGCAGTTCCTCGTCGGTGAGCGACGCAAAGGCCTCTTCGAGAGCGTTGACAGCACGCGTCAGGCTCTCCAGTTTGCGGAGGGTGCGCCCCTCGCCCATGCGCAGAACAAAATCAAGAATTGATGCCACAACAAACTCCGAACGTTGACGAACTACTGGTGAGTTCGAGGCGCCGGTTCGAGACCAAACCGACCGCTTCTATGCTACCGGTTTGGCCTCGGCTTACCTTGAGTGCCGCTGAGTGCGCCTAACTTGCGCGATCAACCGGTCCCAGGGTGCGCGTGGGCCCCGTGGCGACTCGCTCAATGACTTCCGCAGAAGCGGGCTCGATGTCGACCTCGCTGAAGGCGTGTGCGCTTGCCTCGTGAACCGACAGGGGACGATGATTCCCACCCCGGTGAACCTTCTGCTTGTCCTTGTTCTTGCGCATCTGATCAATCAGGTGACCGAATGCCAGATCAAAAGCTCCGTACTTGTCTTCGCCGTCTGATTCAGCACGGTAGGTGTGACCGGGGCAGACGAGCGTGAGTTCTACGCGATCGCTGCCAATCAGGCCCTTGCCGGCGTGATGACGATTGACGGTGATGTGGAGGTCTTGCGCCTTGGCATCGAACTGGGTGATCTTGACGATCTTGGTGTCGACGTGATTACGAAAACGGTCCGTAATTTCGATGTGGCGTCCGACGATGTGCAGTTCCATGGCGACCTCCTGTGCTGAGCGTGCCGCCAACTGTGTGTGGCGGATTCCTTCGCGCCCCGGTGGATATGACCACACGCTAGTACTCTTGCCCCCGCGAGTTCTAGCGTTTCACCTGAGAGTTTGTTGTTGCGCTCGCTCAACGGAAGCCAACGCCACAGCGGTCACGTCGCGAGCGCCCGCAGCCCAGAGCGCGCGCGCCGCCTCCGAGACGGTGGCTCCCGTGGTCATGACATCATCGACGATGGTGACCCGGCGACCGCGGATGACATCGAGCGCACCGGGAGTGACGCGCATTGTCTGTGACACGTTCTGCCAGCGCGCCTCACGGGAGAGCGTGGTTTGGTCGACGTGACGGGCCCGCAGCTCGAGCGCCTGAGTGAGGGAATACCCCGCAGCACGCGCCAACGCGCGCACGGGATGCCACCCGCGCCGAAGGTACGCCCGCCGCGATTGCGGAACATCAACCACGACCGCGGCATCGACCAATCCAGAAGGAGGCAGGTGCGCACTCATCAGCCTGCCCAACAGCGGGGCAAGATCCGAACGGCCAGAGTCTTTATACGCCGTGACGAGACGCAAGAGTTCCGGGCCCGCCACAACCGCTGCGTGGCCGATGACGTGCGGATACCCGGGAACGGCAATGGTGCGACGTGTCACCCCCGAGGAGAGGAGGCGTCGCTCGCAGGAACCACACAGTGGCACGTCGAGTTCGCCACACACGAGACACACCACGGGCACAACGAGGTCCGCGAGAGCGCTGATCACTGTGCTGATGCGGGTCACCTCACGAGTGTCGCGTTCGGCCCTGCCGCCAGATGCCCGGCGCGCGACCTTGTGGATATCGGCATCCGTGCGGGAAGCGGACGACAGGCCCGTGCTACTGCACGGTCAGCAGGGCGGTGATTCCGGTGGCGGTGACGTACCACGCCGTTGTTCCACGGGGCTGGTCAAGCACACCGTCACGCTGGAGAACGTGCAATTGGGTGACGGCACTCCCGCCCGACAAACTCACCACCGATCCGGCCCTCGCATAACTCTGAGATTCACCGCCGACCACTTGCCGCACGATGCTGCCATGACCCGACCCATCCGAACCCGCCACGGCAACGGTGATGGCATCGAGCCAGACGGCGTCCACCGGATAGCCCGCTGGGGCAACGAGATCAATGGGCGTGCCCAGCTCGGTGGGGATGCCGCGCTCATCGCGGGCCACACTGGCGACCACCACGCGCGTTCGATCGTCGACGACATACATGATCACGGCACGTTGTCCATCAACAGACAGGCGCAGGGAAACAATGCTGTCGGCATCGACCCACGGCACGGTCACAAGGGTCATCGTGCCGTCGGCGGCGTACGTCTGCACTTGGCTGGGATCGTTGCGTGGAACCGTCCAGACATTGCCGTAATCATCGACAGCGGGAGCCACGAGGCCTGGGCGCGAATCCCTCAGTGTCAGTGAACCCGTCGTATCCGTGGCCCACACTCCCTCGGCGGTCAACACGGCTAGGCGGCTCCCGTCAGAGGACAGCGTTCCCGCCGTGACTGTAGACAAATCGACGCCACGTGTACTGACCCGCGTGAACGCCTCAACGCTCGCGCTCGACAGAAGTCCGAGTTTCCCTTCCCGAATCACGACCGGCCTGGCGTCAACGGTGGGCATCATTTGGGCGACGGTCACACCTGTGCCCTGGGAACGCTGAGTGCTCCCGAGAATCTGCAAGTCAACGCTGCGCACGGTCGACACCTGAGTGAGCGAGGCCTCGAGTTGAATCTTCATGAGCGACTTTGCCACCACGGACGCCCGGAGGCTCTGCGCACTCAGGTCAACGAT
>CANFVD010000080.1 GCA_947450345.1 Actinomycetota bacterium | reverse complement strand
CTCGAGACGTACGACGCCGACATCGGGGCAGCCCTTGAGGTGATGGGTCACGGGGCGTCGTCGACGACTAAGCGCCCGCTCATTCTGCTGGGCCACTCCACCGGAGGGCTGATTTTGAGTTTGTGGTTGAGTCGCCATCAGGGCCGAGCCCAGGCGCTCATCCTCAATAGTCCGTGGCTCGAGTACCAGCTCACCGCGGCCGGCCGACAGGTGGCGGCCACCGCACTCAAAATCAGCTCGCGCGTTGATCCCAAAGCGGCTGTTCCCAATCCGGACCTGGGCCTGTACAACCGAGCACTCAGTAAAGACAAGGGCGGTCTCTGGGAATTCCGCGAAGAGTGGCGACCACCCAAGTCCTTCACCCCGCGCGCGGCGTGGCTGCGCGCCATCCTCGCCGGTCATGCGCGTGTGGCTGCGGGACTCAACATCGAGGCACCTGTTCTCACGCTGTTGTCGGCGCGCACGCTTTTCCAGACGAAGTGGACCGACGACATGCGTGAAGCCGACACCGTGATTGATGTCACCACCGTGGCCACGCGTTCGGTTAAATTGGGACGTGTGGTGACCGTGGCGCACATTCCGGGAGCCGTGCACGACGTGTTTCTCTCGGCACCCGCAGTGCGCAACCGCGCCTTTGCCGACATCCAAACCTGGTTGGGATCGTACCTATGAGTTCACGCATCAGCGACGACACGGTTGTGTCGACAACGTTTGGACGCGTTCAGGGCGACCGCGCGGGACGCACCGCTCGCTGGCGGGGAATTCCCTATGCCACCCCGCCCGTGGGAGACCTTCGCTACCGCTCGCCTGAGCCACCCCAGAAGTGGCGTGACGTGCGTAGCGCACTCGCGTTTGGCAACGTCTCGCCGCAACCAACGACAAAGATGATTCCCCTGCCGGCGCACATCGTTCAAAGTGAGGACTGCTTGTCCCTGAACGTCTGGACGCCCGAGGCGGCACTCACCGACGGTCGACCCCGACCCGTTATGGTGTGGCTCCACGGCGGGGCCTACTTCATCGGTTTTTCGGCGCAACCCATTTACAACGGTCAGGCGCTCGCCGAAGACGGCGACGTTGTTGTGGTTACGCTCAACTATCGTCTGGGTGCGCTGGGCTTCCTTGACTTCCGCGAATACCTCGGCTCAGCGGCCGAAACAAACCTCGGTCTGCGCGACATCCTCCTGGCCCTCCAGTGGGTGCGTGACAACATCGCGGCGTTCGGTGGCAACCCCGACAACGTCACGCTCTTTGGTGAGTCCGCCGGCGGCGGCTGCGTCACGACGCTGATGACGATGCCGGCAGCCCAAGGACTCTTTCACCGCGCCATCGCCCAGAGCCCTCCCGTCACGAGTGTGTACGGCCCCGAGCGCCCGGCGTTGATTGCGGGCACTTTTCTCGAGCTGGCGGGCGTTGACCCCGACCGGGCCGCAACCGATCTGCGCAAGGTTGACGCCCACGAACTCGCGACCCACACCATGGACCTGCTCAACCACGTGGCGACCACAATGCCGGGAACCGTCGCGTTCGCGCCCATCGTTGACGGCGACGTGGTTCACGAAGACCCGATCCGGGCGTTCCAAGAGGGTCGTGCGCATCGTGTGCCACTCATCATCGGAACCAACAAGGACGAAGCCTCGTTGTTCAAATTGATGAAGTCCCCACTGATGCCGATTGCCCAAGAACCCGTGGAGACCATGTTTCGGATGGTGTCGGCAGATAACCCCGGTGTCGACGTTTCGCTCGAGCGCATCTCGAGCACGTACCGCGGCTATCCCCGGCAGAAGGCATGTATGGGCATTTCGCGCGACGCCGGATTCCGCATGCCCTCGATCTGGACGGCAACAGCCCACAGCGCGTTTGCTCCCACGTGGATGTACCGGTTCGACCAGGCGCCGCCACTCATGAAGGCCCTCGGATTGGGTGCGATGCACGCCACCGAGCTGCCCTACGTGTTTGGCACGCTTCCCACCAAGGTGGGGAAGAAGGACTTCATGTTCCGGCTGGGCGGCCTTGCCGCAGCCCGCCGCACCATGGATCGCATGCACGACCACTGGCTGTCGTTCGCACTCACGGGAGACCCCGAGGCCACCGCGAGCCAACCGTGGCCACAGTACCGCGCCAAGACGCGATCAACGCTCATCATCGATGACACCGACACCGTGGTCAACGACCCGGACGCTGCTGTGCGTCGCGCGTGGGGCGACGTGCCCTTCGGCTACAACTAGCGGAAGTTCACAAACTGAATGGCGACGGGAAAGTCCTCTCCCTTGAGCATGGCCATCGTCGCCTGAAGGTCGTCGCGACTCTTGGACGAGACGCGAATCTCATCGCCCTGAATCTGTGACTTCACCGACTTGGGAGCCTTTTCGCGAATCGCGGCGTTGACCAGTTTGGCGTTGGGCTGATCGATGCCCTCTTTCATGCTCGCCTCAATGCGGAACTCTTTGCCGCTGGGGAACGGCGCACCGGCATCCAACTGGCGCAGCGTGATGCCGCGCTTGATGAGCTTGGACTCGAACACCTCGAGAACGGCCTTCACGCGTTCTTCGGAGTTTGCCTTCATCAGGAACTTCTCGCCGGACTTCTCGAGTGAAG
This sequence comes from Actinomycetota bacterium, assembly GCA_947450345.1. Classification (GTDB taxonomy): domain Bacteria; phylum Actinomycetota; class Actinomycetes; order Actinomycetales; family Microbacteriaceae; genus UBA963. The sequence goes on along the minus strand of CANFVD010000080.1, from coordinate 1,945 downwards.
CGCCAACGCCTTTGAAGTCGTAGCGCTGTTCAATCTCTTTGGTCGCCTGGTTGAAGGCGTTGTCGACCTCCATGGGGTCAACTTTGCTGACGATGTCGAATGTGGAATCTGCCATGACTCCATCGTATTCTTCTGGCGGACCGACGACGGTGACGTCACCAATCGTGTGGGACGGGGTGAGCCATCAGGTTGCCGTCAGTCCGCACCGCCAGAATATGGGGGTGGCTACGCGAATCGTTCGACGCAACCGCACGATTGCCGTGGGTGTGCTCGTGGCGCTCGTCATCATTCTGATTGTGTCGCTTGCCTCGTGTGCATCAGGCGGAGCCGGACAACGGGCATCGGGTCTTCCCGTGGCCGCACCATTGCCTCCCTACGACACGTCGCTCACCGACGAGAGCGTGCGCACCGTCCCGCTGGTGACCGTGGTCGATGAGGCGTGGGTTGCTGAAACGGCAGAAAAGACCGGCATCCCGGCGCGGGCGCTCGCGGCCTATGCGGGAGGTGCCGTGCGTCTGGCACTCACGTGGCCCGAGTGTGGTGTCACGTGGAACACTCTCGCGGGCATCGGCTGGGTGGAGTCGCACCACGGTGAGCTGTTCGGTGATGTCATCAAGGAAGACGGGTTCATGAGTGTGCCCATCTTTGGTCTGCCCCTCGTCGGCGACGGCACCATGAACATCCCCGATTTTGATGACGGCAACTTTGATGGATCGGCAGACTTTGACCGGGCCGTGGGACCGATGCAGATCATTCCGCAGACGTGGGCAGCGTGGAACGTCGACGCCAACGGCGATGGCGACCCCAACGGCCAGCAGATTGACGATTCGGTGGTGTCGTCGGCCAACTACCTCTGCTATTCCTCCGCCACCATGACGACGGCTGACGGCTGGAAGCAGGGCCTATGGAGTTACAACCAGCTTGATTCTTACGCCGACGATGTTCGCACTAAGGCCAACGAGTACGCGGCCGCCATCGGGTTGCGTTAGTTCGTTATCGGGCCCGGTCCTCGCAGCGAAGGGGATTTCGTGGGGCGTTGCCCAAACGGTAATGTGGTGTCTTGTGTCGCACGGCACGCCGGCGAGTTACCCTAGCGGCCAAAGGGATCTGACTGTAAATCAGACGGCTCAGCCTTCGGGGGTTCGAATCCCTCACTCGCCACAAATTTCAGGAGCCCCCATTTAGGGGGCTTTTGAAATTTCCGGCTCGTTTGACGGGAATTCGAACCCGGGTTCTTGGTACCGCGGCCGATCGCGAAGCGCAGCTTCGCGCCGCGGACCCTCACTCGCCACCAAGGGAGTCGAATCCATTCCCGCTGGGGACCCTCACTCCCCACTCCGGCCCCTCACTCGCCGGAAAATACCCCTCCCGTCTTCCCCGTAAAATAAGCACATGGCATTCATCGAGGCGATTGATCTCGTCAAGACTTATTCCCCCAAGGGCTCTCCCCAAGTAAGGGCACTCGACGGTCTCAACCTTGAGGTTCAGAAGGGCAGCGTTACCGCTCTGCTCGGCCCCAATGGTGCGGGAAAAACCACGACCGTCAAGGCTCTCACCACTTTGATCAAGCCCGACTCGGGTTCGGCGTTCATCGACGGTGTCGACGTTTTTGCGGAGCCGGAAGCCATCCGTCGCATGATCGGCGCGAGCGGGCAGTATGCCGCCGTTGATCAAAACCTGACCGGTTTCGAGAATCTCGTGATGGTGGGACGGCTGTATCACCTCGGTGCGAAGGTTGCTCGCCAGCGTGCCAAGGAACTCATCGAACTCTTCGATTTGGTTGAGGCGCAGAACCGAACGGTCAAGGGATATTCCGGCGGTATGCGCCGCCGCATTGACCTTGCCGGCGCGCTCGTGATTCGACCACCCGTCCTTTTCCTCGATGAGCCCACGACGGGACTCGACCCCCGCAGCCGCATCGGCCTGTGGGAGGTCATCGAGCAGT
>CANFVD010000079.1 GCA_947450345.1 Actinomycetota bacterium | reverse complement strand
GCAAACATTTGCGTGCGGCTGTAGAGATGCGGCTGATGAACGGCGATCAGACGGCCGGGGCCGACCACTGTGCGAGCCGCCGTCAATACAGCCTCAACTTCGTTGTGGTGGTGCGCGTAGTCGTCATAGACGCTCACACCCCCCACCACACCGTGAAGCTCAAATCGGCGCTGAGTTCCCGCGAACGTTTCGAGTCCCGCGACCACCCTTTCCGGCGCGAATCCTAATTCCACGAGCGTGGCAAAAACACCCGCCGCGTTTGTCGCGTTGTGGACTCCGGGGATTCGCAGTGTCAGCGGATAGCTGTTGCCGCGCCAGACGAGGGTGCAGGCGACCACTCCTCCCGCGGTGGAAACCTCGGTGATTCGCACATCGGCATCCGCCGACTGACCGAAGGTGGTGACGTCACGCGTAATCTTGCTGCGGATGGCCTGAGTCCCGGGATCGTCAGCAGACAGAATCGCCCGTTCCGACGCACCGTTGGCAAAGTCGACAAAAATCTGATCGAACGCGTCGCGCGATCCGTAGTGGTCGAGGTGGTCGGGGTCAACATTGGTGACGAGGGCCACGGCGGTGTCGTAATCGACGAGCGTGCCGTCGGACTCATCGGCCTCAATGACCGCGAGCTCGCCCGTTCCCCAGGCTGCGCTGCTGCCAGTGGCCTGAATCACACCACCGTTGACAAACGTTGCCGACTCCCCCATTTCCTGCAGTGCCGTTATGGCCATGCCCGTGGAGGTCGTTTTACCGTGAGCTCCTGCGATCGAAATCAGGCGATGTCCGCGAACAATCCATTCGAGTGCCCGCGAGCGATGCCGAACAGGAATTCCGCGTTCCTGAGCGGCCAGATACTCCGGATTGTCTGCCCACAGCGCCCCCGTGTAGACGAGAACGTCCACTTCTCCGAGGTGCGCCGCGTCATGACCAATGTATATCTGTGCGCCACGTTCTCGCAGGGAGTCGACTCCCGCCGAAGGTCGAACATCGGATCCGGTCACCACAATGCCCCGATCGAGGAACATGTGGGCGATTGAATTCATGCCCGAGCCCCCCGCGCCGACGAAGTGCGCGGAAGTCACGCCTTCCGGCATGAAAACCGAGTGATCGGGCTCAATCACGTGTCGTCACCTCTCGACGTCTCACCCCAGTGCGGGAATCGGTTCTAACCTACGGTGTCATCCTGTGCGATTGCAGGAGTGCCTCGCCGATGAGGTCGACCGTGCGTGCCGCGCCTTCACGCGTTCCCACGGTCGCTGCGGCTGCCCCCATCGCCGTGCGCGCTTCCTCGCCGGCAAGGAGTGGCTCAAGTACTGCCCACAGCGTTTCCGCTGTCAGCTGTGCATCGCGAATCAGTGTCGCCGCACCGGCCTCGACGACGGGCGCGGCATTGAGTGCTTGCTCGCCGTTTCCCGAGGCATAGGGAATGAGCACGGACGGTATTCCGAGAGCAGTGATTTCAGCCAGTGTCGACGACCCCGCGCGTGAGACAACGAGCGATGCCGCCGCCAACGCGTCGTCCATGTTGTCGCAGTAGTCCAAAACCACATGGCCAGGTGTTCCACTGGCGACCAGGCCGCTATCGCGTTCGCCGGTGATGTGAAGGATGTTCCATCCGGCAGCCAAGATGTGGGTAGCCAGACGATCGACCGTCTGATTGATGCGCCGCGCGCCGAGTGAACCGCCGGTCACGAGCAAGACCGGCACTCCCGGTGTCAGACCCCAGCGCTGACAAGCTGCTGCCCGACCGTCATGCACGTTGAGCGTGGCAATCTCGGGTCGCAGGGGCATACCCACCCACGTTGCACGGCGAAGGCGAGTTCCCTGGATGGCAGTTGCCACGCGCGTCGCGAAGCGAGCAGCCCAGGCGTTAGAGAGCCCGGGGCGCGCGTTGGCCTCGTGAATCACGAGGGGAATCCCCGCGCGTCGCGCTGCCGCGTACGCGGGAGCCGCCACATAGCCGCCCACTCCGAAAACAACGTCGACACCGCGCGTGGAAATCAGCCGCTCCACCTGAGCGACCGTGGGTCGCCAGCCGCGAAGAAAACGCCAGGCGCGCTTGTCTGGTCGTCGCGGAAAGGGAAGACGCCTGATGACGTGAAACTCGAAGCCAGCACTCGGCACGAGTCGACTCTCAAGGCCTTCGGAAGTCCCCACAAAAAGAATCGTTGCATCGGCTTCGCGCTCGCGAATCTCGCGGGCCACTGCCAGAAGCGGATTGACGTGTCCTGCTGTTCCACCTCCCGCCAGGAGGTAGGTCGTCACTGGAACTTCTTTCGGCCCTGTGTGCGGGCAAAGGACAGCACCACGCCAACACCGACCAGAGACGACAACAGTGCCGTTCCACCGGCGGAGACAAACGGTAGTGGCACACCGAGCACCGGCATGAGGCGCAACACCACCGCGATGTTCAAGAACGCCTGACCCACCAGCCACACCATGATGGCCCCCGTCACGATGCGTGTCGTCGGATCCTCGGCCGCTCGAATAATGCGTAGGAAAATGACCGTCAGTGCGATGAACAGGGCAATCACAACAATCGCGCCAATCAAACCCAGTTCTTCGCCCACAATGGCAAAGATGTAGTCATTGTCGGCCGCCGGAAGCCAGGACCATTTGGCCCGGGAGTTTCCGAGCCCGACACCAAAGATTCCCCCGCTGGCCATCGCCCATGTGCCGTGCAATGGTTGCCAGCAGGCGCCAGAGTCATCCACACACGGTGCGCCAAGAAAAGACAAAATTCGTGACATCCGGTTGGGACTAATCAGCGCCATCATCAGCACTCCGAAGGCGCCGATAGACAGGGGAATCATCATCAATTTCCAGTCCACGCCGGCAAAGTAAAGGGCGGCCATGGTCATAGCGACCATGACGAGAACGGTGCCGAGGTCACCTCCCACAAGAATCAAGACAATGATGATGGCGGCCGGCACGAGTGGCCGCAGCACTCGCCACGTCGTGCCGTACTTTTCCATGGTGACCGGGAGCATGATGCCCACCCACAGCGCCAGCGCAAGTTTGAGCAACTCGGCAGGCTGAAAAGTAAACCCACCAATGGCCAGCCAATTTCGGTTTCCGCCAGAATCCACACCAAGCGGCGAGAACACAACAAGCATCTGGAGTGCAATGCCGGCCAACACAAAGACTCGCGCCCACTTGCGCCAAAACGTCGCGGGAACCCGGCTCGCCAGAAGCATGAGCGGCACACCGGCGATGGCGTAGGCCCCTTGCCGCAGGAAGCCCATGAAGAAGTTGTCGTCCTTGAGGAAAGAGTCAACCGACGAGGCCGACAACACCATGATCAGTCCGATAAACACCAAGAGGAGGGTTGTGCCGAGCAGCATGTAATAGTTCGACGAATCCGCTCGAAACACGGCGCTGAGTGACGTTCGAGGCGAGGTCTCGTGGGCGGCGCTTACCGACGTGAGACGTGAGCGCGGGGGCACTGCTTCCCGGACGGGTGCCGCAGCTGTGGCGGACGCGGTTGCAGGGCGGATCCCCACCGACGACCGCACCGAGGGTTTAGGTCGGGCGCGAGGCGGACTCGTCATCCGCCTCACCTCCAATCTCTGACAGAACCGCCTCCCTAAAGAGGCGACCGCGTTCTGCGTAGTCTGCGAATTGATCCATGGATGCTGCGGCCGGGGCCAACAGAACCACGTCACCCTCAACCGCCATGGCATTGGCCGCGCGAACAGCCAACGTCATGACCTCACTAGTGTCATCCGTATCCACATCGACAACGTGGAGTTCGGGCGCGTGTCGCCCGAACGCGTCACGCACGAGAACTCGGTCGCGTCCGATGATCACGGCACCGCGAAGTCGCGGCACATGGCGTTCGACGAGCGCATCGATGTCAACACCCTTGAGCAGACCACCGACAATCCATACGACGGACTGGTTTGCCCGCAACGACGCCTCCGCAGCATGCGGATTCGTGGCTTTTGAGTCGTCGATCCAGGTCACCCCCCGCAGAGACGCCACGGTCTCGTATCGGTGATGGTCGAGCGAAAAGTGGGACAGGGCCGCCGAGACATGCTCCGGTGTCGCACCGAATGATCTGGCGAGAGCGGCCGCGGCCAGAATGTCGGCAACGACATGGGGCGTCGCGAGCCCGTTGGCGCGAAGTTCGTCGAGCGTTGTCAGCTCGAGGGCTCGATCGCGTCGATCTTCGAGAAACGCGCGATCGCACAGAATCCCGTCGACAATTCCAAAATCCGACAAACCTGGGCTATCCAGTCCAAAACCAATGGCCCGGGCCCCGTCGATGACTTCCGCCTGTTCCACCATCGCGAGCGTGCGCCCATCGGCGCGGTTGTATACACAGGCCACCCGGGTTTGCGAGTAAACCTTCGCTTTCGCTTGCGCGTAGGCCTCAAACGAGCCGTGCCAGTCAAGGTGATCGTCGGCAAGGTTCAGGCAGACCGACGCATAGGGAACGAGTCCGTGTGCGTAGTGCAACTGAAAGCTCGAGAGTTCCACCACGAACACATCGAAACCTTGGGGGTCGCGAACTGCGTCCAGCACAGACACACCGATGTTGCCGCACGGTGCCACGCGATAGCCCGCCTCGGCCAACATTGCGGAGGCGAGCTGTGTCGTCGTGGTCTTGCCGTTCGTTCCCGT
>CANFVD010000078.1 GCA_947450345.1 Actinomycetota bacterium | reverse complement strand
TCTGGCCATCGCCTGGACCGCCGGCATTGTGATTTTCAAACTCTTCAAAGGTCAGCGCTAGAGCGCTCGGGCGGTAACGCTGTCATGGCGATCGCCAACGCAAACCCGTTTATTCAGCAACGCGAGTTGCTCTCGGGCTCTGCGGTTGTGCCCCGCGCCGACCGTTCGGTTGTGCGCCTGACGGGTGCCGACCGCCTCACCTGGCTTGACGGCTTGGTGAGCCAGCAGGTTCGCGCCCTCGAGCCCGGCCGCTCCGTTGAAACACTCGTTCTCACGCCGCAGGGGCGCGTGCAGTATCAAGTTTCCGTCGTTGACGATGGCACCCGCGCCTTCCTCATTCTCGATGCGGCGGCTGCACCCACACTGGCGGAGTGGCTGGACGCCATGATCTTCTCCGGTGACGTGGCTGTGCACGCCGAACCCGAGGTGACCGTGTGGGGAGCGTTCGCCGGAACTGCATCCGACACTCTTGAGTCGGCGCTCGCCGAGTCGACGGATGAACCCGTGGTGGTCTGGCGCGATCCGTGGAACACCATTGAGGTTGGCGGAGTTCAGTACGCTGCCGAACCGCATCCCGGAAACGCGTGGACCTACCGTGAGTATCTGGTTCCAGAGTCGGCCGGCGCGAGGGTCACGGCAGCTCTCAACGCAGCCGACATCGGCACGGCCGAGCTTGGCGCGTGGGACGCGCTGCGCATTGCGGCGTGGCGGCCACGACTGGAGGCCGAGGGCGACGATGCCCTCCTTCCGCACGAAGTCGATTGGATGCGCTCGGCCGTTCACATGTCAAAGGGTTGTTATCGAGGCCAAGAGACGGTCGCCAAGGTGCACAACCTCGGGGCGCCTCCGCGGAGACTGGTGCTGCTTCACCTGGACGGCATGTCCGACACTCTCCCCGAGCGCGGCAACGAGGTTCTGCTCGACGGAATCCCCGTGGGCCACATCACGTCTGCCGCTCGCCACGGTGAAGACGGTCCGGTTGCCCTGGCCCTCGTCAAGCGCTCGACGAGTGAGTCGGCCATCCTCGACGTCGTCACCGAAGAAGCGGTGGCCCGGGCAACGCAGGTGATCGTTGTTCCCACCACGGCCGGCCATGCGGTTACGGTCGAAAAACTGCCCCGCCTGCGCGATCGCTAACCGACACGCTATCGAGCGAACGTCAGGGTTTGCCTAGCCGGCAGCAGGCGCCACGGCGTCCCACGCCACCGTCACTTCGCCGAGGCGCCAGCGACTGCGGCCACCCAGAATCGGCCAGCCCGCCGCAACGAGCGAGGCGACCGTCGCCTGCCAGCGCTGCACAGAACCGAACGTCGACAGGGGAGCGCTCGTGCGCCACGCAGCATCGAGCGCAGTGAGAAACTCGTGCACGGGTTCTCCGGACACGTTGCGGTGGATGAGTGCCTTGGGCAGACGTTCGGCCGCAATCAGAGGAGTCTCGAGATCGGTGAGGCGGAGCGACAGTGACAGGCTCTGCGGACCCGCGGGCGTAAGCGCGATCCATGTGCTCACGCGTCCAATCTCGTCGCACGTGCCGTCGATCAAGACTCCCGCGGCGTCGAGCCGCTTCACCATCGACGCCCACGCGCTCGGCACTTCGGCTTCGTCATACTGACGCAGCACGTTAAACGCGCGAATGGCCACGGGCGCAACACCGACGGGAACGGGAATCTCGAAGCCACCGAAGGAAAACGAGACGTTCGTCACCGGCGGTTTCGCGCGGGCAATCTCCTCTTGGGCCAATGTCACACGCGCCGGGTCGATCTCGATGCCCCACACGCGCACATCCGGGCGCACTTGTGCGAGGCGGGATGCGAGTTCGCGCGTCGTGGTCGAGCTGGCGCCGTAGCCCAGATCCACCACGTGAGCGTCGGCCACGCTCCGCAGGCCGGGCCAGGTGGCAAGCCAGCGATCGGAGCGACGTAGCCGGTTGGTATTCGTCGTTCCGCGTGTAATGGCACCCTGGGGCATGGCTCCAGTCAACCGCACAGACCGCCGGGTTCTAAACTGGAGGCATGACGCACACCCTGATTTTGCTCCGCCACGGTCACAGCGACTGGAACGAAAAGAACCTCTTTACCGGCTGGGTCGACTGTCGCCTGAGTGAAAAGGGACTGCGCGAAGCGGCGCGTGCCGGAGAACTCATGGTCGAGAAGGGCATTCTTCCCGACGTGGTCTACACATCGCTCCTGTCACGCGCCATCCAGACCGCCAACATTGCCCTCGATGCCGCCGATCGACTCTGGATTCCGGTTGAGCGCTCGTGGCGATTGAACGAGCGCCACTACGGCGCACTCCAGGGAAAGGATAAGCAGCAGACGCTGGCCGAATACGGACCCGAGCAATTTCAGATCTGGCGCCGTTCGTTCGACGTGCCACCGCCCCCCATCGACGACGGCAGTGAGTTCTCGCAGGCGCACGACGTGCGCTACGCGGGCATTGACGGTGCGGTTCCAGCCACCGAGTGTCTCAAAGACGTCATCGATCGCATGATTCCCTATTGGGTGGGCACCATCACGAAAGACCTTGCGGCGGGCAAGACCGTGCTCATCACCGCGCACGGCAACTCGCTACGCGCCCTCGTGAAGCACCTCGACAACGTGTCGGACGACGAGATTGCCGAACTCAACATTCCCACGGGCATCCCGCTGGTGTATCAGCTGGACGACAACTTCATGCCGGTCGGCAAGGGCGAGTACCTCGACCCGCAGGCCGCCGCCGCCGGAGCTGCCGCGGTCGCCGCGCAGGGAAAGAAGTAGCGGCTACTTCGCCGCGTCGCCCTGATCGGCCCAGTCGCCGGTCGAGAGGTACTTGACCTTCTTCGAGATAGACACGGCGTGGTCGCCGAATCGCTCGTGGTAGCGGCTGGCCAGTGTGGCGTCGACGGTGTCGGCGGTGGTTCCACCCCAGGCTTCGTCGAGAACTTTGCCAAAAACCTTGAGGTGAAGGGCGTCAACCTTGTCGTCGAGGTCACGCATCTGATCGGCGAGATCGTTGTCTTGGGTGCGCAGGAGCTCGACCAATCGCGTGGCAATCTCGACGTCGAGTTCGCCCATCTCGCGGAAAGTTCCGCGCAAGCCCTTGGCAATCACGCGCTCCGGAAAACGGTAGCGAGCCAGTGACGCGATGTGCTCGGCGATGTCGCCCATGCGCTCGAGCGACGCGCTCATGCGCAGTGCACTGACGACGACGCGGAGGTCGCGGGCGACCGGCTGCTGTCGGGCCAAAATCTGGATGGACAACTCGTCGAGGCTGAGCGACAACTCGTCGATCTTTGCGTCGTCTTCAATAACCTTCTCGGCCAGGGCCAAGTCGCTCTCGTTGAACGCCTGTGTGGCATCGACGATGGCAATTTTGACGAGTTCGGCAATTTCGACCAGTCGGCCCTGCACTTCACTGAGTTCCTGCTGAAAGACCTGACGCATTTTTGGTTTCCTGCCGTTGGGACGAGATTGAGTTCAGGCAACTCGCCATTAGCAACGTTCGGGCAACCGGTTGGTAAACGCCTGTCGACGAGAGCGTGAACACTTGTTGCCGACACTTTATACCGGGCATGTTGCTTTCGCTGGGAGGCGAGCAGGAGCGTTAGCGTTGAATCACGATGTCCGTTTCTCTCGCAGTGCTCTTGATCGTGCTCGGCGCCATCGCCGGGGCGATGATTTGTGCACTCGTCGTGTGGGCTTTACAGATGCGGTCGCGTCAGGCGCGAGGCTCGCGCGACGACGAATCTGACAGCCTGACCTGGGGAATAGTTGACACGTTCGCCACCATTGACATCCCCACCGTCCTGGTAGACGCGCAGATGAATGTGAAGGCCGCGTCGGAGGCCGCGCTCTCGCTGGCCATGCTCGGCGCGGGCCGGGTCTCGGCTCCTGAACTCGTGAGCATCGTGAAGGAAGCCTTCTCTTCGGGAGAGGCCGTGGCGCGCGACATCGAGTTGGCGCGGGGACCCTTTGCCGAGACAACCATTGCGGTCGAGGTTCGGGCAGCCCGGATGTCCAATAATCTCGTGCTGATATTCATGGCGGACCGCAGCGAGTATCAACGGCTCGAAGAGGTGCGCCGTGACTTCATCGCCAACATCAGCCACGAACTCAAGACACCCATTGGCGCGATTTCCCTCCTCGCCGAAGCCCTGATCGAGGCGTCTGATGACCCCGAGATGGTGCGCAAGTTCTCGCTGAAGTTGGGTGGCGAAGCCGAGCGACTGGCCGGCATCACGCGCGAGATCATCGAACTCTCTCGGTTGCAGGCCGACGACGCCATTACGGAGTTTGTCGCAGTAGATATGAACTCCGTTGTTGCCCAAGCCGTGGATCAGCACCGTATCTTCGCGGCATCCAAGGGCATTGACATCGTTGCCGGAAAGAACGGCCAGGTGCGCGTGCTCGCCGACGAGTCACGCCTCGTGCTGGCCATCAGCAACCTTGTCTCGAACGCGGTTCAGTATTCGCCCGATGGCTCGCGGGTGGGCGTGGGCATTACGCACACCGAAGGCCAAGTCGAAATCTCGGTCACCGACCAGGGCATTGGCATGACCAAGGAGGAATCCGAGCGCGTATTCGAGCGCTTCTATCGCACCGACCAAGCACGCTCGCGCACCACGGGCGGAACGGGACTTGGGCTGAGCATCGTCAAGCACATCGTGGCAAACCACGGCGGAGACATTCGCGTGTGGACCCAGCTCGGGTCGGGGTCAACTTTCACCATTCGACTCCCCGAGTTTTTGGAAGCAGGAGAGGAACAGTCAGTCGCATGACCAAGGTTCTGCTCGTTGAAGACGAGGCCTCGCTCAGCGAGCCGCTGGCGTTCCTGCTCCAGAAGGAGGGCTACGTCGTTACGGTGGCCGAAGACGGACGCCGCGCTGTCGATCTTTTTGGCC
>CANFVD010000077.1 GCA_947450345.1 Actinomycetota bacterium | reverse complement strand
GTTCGGCCAGCGCGGCAATGACGCGAGGTGCTGTCTCCGGACCTTGTACGGGAGTGTGGCGCACCTCGAACACCGCGGCCGGCCAGCGCAGGCGTGCGTTCTTGAGCACGTCTTTTTCGGCGTCTGAGTCGGCACCCGTAATCAGACCAATGCGCGCGGGCAAGAATGGCAGGGGTTTCTTGCGCTCGGGGGCAAACAGCCCTTCGGCGGCCAGTTTGGCGCGCAGTTGCTCAAGTTTCTCCAGCAGGTCGCCGAGTCCCACGTGACGCATCTGCTGAATGACGAGCTTGATGTCGCCGTTCTTCTTCCAGAAGTCCACCTTGGCCAGTGCGATGACGCGGTCACCGGCTTTGAGCTCTGCGGGAACTTGGTCAGACGCCGAAGCCCAAATGGAGAAGCCCATCGCCGTTTCTTCGGCGAGGTCGCGCAGAATGCCAAAGCGGCCCATCTTGCCATTCGAGATCTGGGTAATCTCGCCCTCGACCCAGACGAGACCTAACCGATCGATGTACGCCTTGAGTTGTGCCGTCAGATTGGCCACCGACCACGGCTTATCGAGCGTGGAGGCTTCGGCGGTCATGTGTCAAGGGTAGCCGAGCGCGCCGACAGTCGGGCGGGGGTTACCGCGCGCAACTCGTAGACTTGAGTCGTGAATTCATCAGTGGGTCTGGGCATGCCGCGACGCGGCGGAAGTACGACCTCACTCGAGCAGTTGCTCACAGACGCGACGGTCTCCGGCCCCAAGCGCATCCTGATTGCGGCTCCGCGCGGCTACTGTGCCGGCGTCGATCGCGCGGTGATTGCCGTCGAGAAGGCGCTCGATACCTTTGGTGCCCCGGTCTACGTGCGCAAGGAAATCGTGCATAACGTTCACGTGGTGGCCGAGCTGAAAGAACGTGGGGCTATTTTCGTCGACGAGGTCGACGAGGTTCCCGAGGGCTCACGCCTGGTCTTTAGCGCGCACGGCGTTTCTCCGGCCGTGGTCACCGCGGCGGATGCCCGCTCACTCAAAACCATCGACGCCACGTGCCCGCTCGTCACCAAGGTGCACCGCGAGGTGGTGCGCTTTGATCGTGACAACGTGGAGATCCTGTTTATCGGTCACGCGGGTCACGAAGAGGTTGAGGGCACCATGGGCGAGGCACCCGGCCGTGTCACGTTGGTTGATGGCCCGGCCGCTGCCGACACGGTCATCGTGAAGAACCCTGACAACGTGGTGTGGCTTTCGCAGACCACCCTCTCGGTTGACGAGACCATGGAGACCGTGGCGCGCCTGCGCGAGAGGTTCCCCAACCTGCAGGACCCGCCCAGCGATGACATCTGTTACGCCACACAGAATCGACAGGTGGCCATCAAGAAAGTTGCACCGGATGCCGATGTGGTGCTCGTCGTCGGTTCGGCGAACTCGTCCAACTCAGTGCGGCTCGTTGAGGTCGCTCTCGAGTATGGCGCGCGCGCGGCTTATCGCGTCGATTACGCGAGCGAGGTCGACCCGGAGTGGTTGCGCGGCGCGGCCACGGTTGGCGTGACGAGTGGCGCATCCGTGCCCGAAGAACTCGTGACCGAACTGCTCGAGCTGCTGGCCTCGGGCGGTTACACCGACGTTGTCGAAGTGAAGACCGCCGAGGAAGACCTGATCTTCTCGCTGCCCAAAGAGCTGCGCCCGAGCCGTTAGGCGTAGCGCCGATACATGCTCGAGCAGGCCCGGCGACCCTGCTCCCAGTATTCACGACATCTCTCCACCGACTTAACGACCGAGGGGCACCGCCTTTCGGCGATGCCCCTCGAATCTGTTGTGTGTGACTAGGCGCGCTTGCGGCGAGCAATCGCGATGCTGGCAGCACCGGCGAGGCCGAGGCCTGCAGCGATGAGACCAACAGTGAGTGCCGTGCTCGAGCTAATGCCCGTGTCCGGCAGCGACGAATCGTTCAAGGACATCGTTGCGACAACGTGCTTGAGGTTGAACGCGGCAAAGAAAACATTGTCGTCCACCGAGGCATTGCGCGTCTGCACGGCAATCTCGCTGGAACCAACCTGAACAAAGGGAGACAGCGAGTAGAGCTCGTCATCGGGATTTTCGCCAATGGGATCAGCCGTGGGGAGAGTGGGATTGTTGGTGGAATCTCCAACTCCACCCACGGTAAACAGTCCACCGTCTGAGCAGCCGAAGTGCAGACTCGGGTCAGAGTCCTGTCCAGTGACGAAACAGTCATCAAATCCACCGGCGGTGTCTGCAAGCGGAAGTCCATTGACCGTGAGGGAAGAGGCCTGAGTGCCGTCACCGGGGCTTTCAGTCGAATCCTGGTAACTGTAAGAAATACCAACAGAGAACTGCAGGTCCTCAAGCTGAGGCGACGTCAAAGCGGGGAATGCCAGTGAGAAGTTGTCGCCCGCTGACTGTGAGTTTCCGAAGGCAATGATGACGGTTGATACATCAACGGCGCTGTCGTGCCAGATAACCAGAAGCTCAGTGCCCTGGATTTCAAGGCCACCCTCATCTACCGCGATGTCAGTATTGCCGGTCGACGCAGCGTTCAGCGTTGACGAAACCAGCGAAGTTACATCACCAAAGTAGTTGTTGAACCCGAAGTAATCGGGGTCCCCTACAGGGAATCCTCGGGCGTCAAGTGAGGCGAGATCGAAGGTCACAGCTGAGCCGTTCAGGAGAACGGGAGATGCCGATCCGACGGTAATTGCTGTGGGGTCCCACGCTTGGGCGGCCATGAAGTAGGCCTTGTACACGGAGGTGGCCGTTGCCGGCTTGTTCACCTGAATGTTGCCAGAGCCGTCGCCGGTGCCGAGGCCATCGACGGACCAGGAGTAAGCGCCAGTCTCGGCGACAACCTGCTTCAGGCCCGCGGTGTCCCAGGTGGTTGATGCGACGTCGTAGGCCGACGCCGGGATCGCGCCGGCAAGACCAGCCAGAGCAAGTGCCCCGACTGCTGCCACGGCGAAGAACTTATTTTTTTTCATGATTCCTTCTTGTTGTGAGGTGTTAGTAAGTGATGGAGAGAAAGCGAGCAGGGCACTCTAAAGAACCCCACTAGTAAAACAATCTACTCTACGAGACGGGGATTGTGCTCGTCGGCGAGGGTGTTGCGCTGCCGGTGCCCGCCTGGAGCGCCTGCGTGGCCGCCCAGAACGTGTCGACAAACGCGGGGTCACTGAATAGGCAGATCATCTGCCCGCCAAAAACGACGGCTGACGTGGCAAGGTACCCCACGATGGGCACCCAAAACGCGAGTTTCTTTGCCGAGATGCGTCGCACCGTGGCCCACACTGTCAGGCCAAAGATCAGGCCCTCGAGCGTGATGATAATCAGGCCCACGGGCTGCGCCAGACCAGTATCCGTGTAGGTCATCTCGGCGAACTCGGGCATTTGCACGTGCAGTTCGGCCAGCAGTTTATTGAGAGTGACCGTCATACTGAGGTATTCGCCGAGCGACGAGAAGATGCTGATGCCTCCCACCACGAGCAGAGCGATGGCCACCACTCGGTCGAAGGGGAACCGCCGGGGTGCGAGCGGGTCCTCGGTGGGTGGCTTCTTCTCGGTGTCGTCAGCCACGGGTTACTTGCCCGAGTGGCCGGCCGAGCCGAGCTGCTGAGTGGCCTGAACCACGCGGGCCGCCATGGCCGACTCGGCAATCTTGCCCCACGCCCGCGGGTCGTAGATCTTCTTGTTGCCCACTTCACCGTCCACCTTGAGAACGCCTGAGTAGTTGGTGAACATGGTGTCGGCAATCGAGCGCGTAAACGCGTACTGCGTGTCGGTGTCGATGTTCATCTTGATGACGCCGTTTGCTACGGCCTCGGCGATTTCAGCATCCGTCGAGCCGGAGCCGCCGTGGAACACGAGGTCGAAGGGCTTGGCGCCGGTGCCGAACTTGGCCTGCACGCCGTCCTGGATTTCCTTGAGCAGCTCGGGGCGCAACTTCACGTTGCCGGGCTTGTAAACGCCGTGCACGTTGCCGAACGTCATGGCGGCCATGTAGCGACCCTTGTCGCCGAGACCGAGTGCCTCAACCGTGGCGATGGCGTCTTCCACCGTCGTGTACAGATTGTCGTTGATGTCGTGGCTCACGCCGTCTTCTTCGCCGCCCACAACGCCAATCTCCACCTCGAGGATCGCGTTGATGGCACGGGTCTTGGCCAGCATGGCCTGCGCAATCTCGAGGTTCTCGGCCAGCGGCACGGCCGAGCCGTCCCACATGTGCGACTGAAACAGAGGCTCGCGACCGGCCTTGATCTCTTCTTCACTGGCGGCAATCAGAGGGTTGACAAACGAGTCGAGGGCATCCTTGGGGCAGTGGTCAGTGTGCAGCGCCACGGTGATGGGGTACGAAGCTGCCACCTCGCGTGCGAAGCGGGCAAAAGCAATGGCGCCGGTGGCGCGGGCCTTCACGCTCTGGCCGGCAAAGTAGTCGGCGCCACCCGTGGTCACCTGGATGATGCCGTCGGATCCGGCCTCGGCCAGACCCTGCAGTACGGCGTTGAGCGTCTGCGAGCTCGAGACGTTGATGGCCGGGTACGCAAAGCCCTTGGCTTTTGCGCGGTCGAGCATGGCGGCGTACTGGTCCGGGGTGGCGATGGGCATTACTTCTCCTTGTGGGCGCGCACGGCCGCGGACGCGACCGACTTCAGTCTAATGAAGGCGAACGGGGGCGGATAAAGTGAAGGCATGACCTCTGCTTCCGGCCCGATGTTCCTGCACCCCGATCGCAACCTCGCCATGGAACTGGTGCGCGCCACGGAGGCTGCCGCCATCCGGTCGTTCCCGTTTGTGGGCCGCGGCGACAAAAACGGCGCTGACGGCGCGGCCGTGGATGCCATGCGCGCGTTTCTCAACACCGTCGACTTCTCGGGAACGATTGTGATCGGTGAGGGCGAGAAGGACAACGCGCCCATGCTGTTCAACGGTGAGACGGTGGGCACGGGCGAGGGTCCCGC
>CANFVD010000076.1 GCA_947450345.1 Actinomycetota bacterium | reverse complement strand
CCACACGGCCGCAATGGCCAAGATGATGTAGATAAAGGGTCCGCGAAGAAGCTTCTTGAAGTTCATAGTGCCTCTTAGGCTATCGGACGCCGGACGTGTGTCTGCTGGATGTCCGCCGAAAGCGGACACAAACTAAGCGTGCGGATCGGCGCCTTCATAAACGTGCGGTGAAAGCACGCCGAGGCCGCGCACGTTGCGGTAGTTCTCCGCATAGTCGAGGCCGTAGCCCACCACGAATGCAGGTGGGATATCAAAACCGACGTACTTCACCTCGACCGGAATCTTGACCGCCTCGGGCTTGCGGAACATCGCGCACACCTCAACGGATGCGGCTCCGCGAGCCATCATGTTGTTCACCAGCCACGACAGCGTGAGGCCGGAGTCCATGATGTCTTCGATGAGGAGCACGTTCTTGCCCGCGACCTCGGTGTCAAGGTCCTTGTTGATCTTCACCACACCCGACGACTGCGTGCTGGCTCCGTACGAACTGACCGCCATGAAATCGATGTGCGCGTGAAACTTGAGCTCGCGAGCCAGGTCGGCCATGAGAATAACGGCACCCTTGAGCACGCCCACGAGGAGCACGTCGCCCTTGGGGTAATCGCGCTCGATGTCGCGCGCCATTTCAGCAATGCGATCCGTGATCTGCTTCTCGGTAAACAGGACCTCGCTCAGGTCGCTCCGTACATCCTCGATATCCACCGCGGTGCCTCTCGTTATTTGTGGTTCGAAACTACACGGCAAAAGCCCCGCCGATGGTGAACACCGGCGGGGCTTTTTATCGACTTTCTAGGACAGACGACGACGAACCAGAATGGCCGTCACACCGAGTGCCACCAGTACACCAGCGGACACTCCCCCGAAGAGGAACTGCGCCGAGTCTTTGGGGCCGGTGTCAGGCAGTGCATCTGGCGCAGGCGCGGGGGCAGGCGCGGCGGCCGTCACCGTAAAGACGCCGTCGACTGCGTGGGCGAGGACAGGCGTCACGCCGACTTTGCGGCAAACCAGGGACAATGAGTAATCGCCCGGTGCCAAGTCCGCCGGAATCGTGACCTCAGCGGAAGCTGTTGCCGAGTCGGATCCATCCCAGCTGAAACTGCCAAAACCCACGCCCGTGGGGGTCGAGGGATAAACCCAATTGGTTGCACCGATGAGCATCACGCCCATGCTGAATCCCGATCCTGTTTCGCCGTTGCAAAAATCGTCGTAGGAACCGCCGGGGGTCTGGTTACTTATCGATGCGGTGAAAGTTCCCCCCTGAGCGACACTCATGCTACTCGCCGTTGCCAAGGGAATGCCGGCAAATGCGGGGGTTGCGAGGAACAGGCTTCCGGTGGCGAGGGCAACCGCCGCAACGCCGTAAGACAAGAACTTCTTCTTCATTTTTTTCTCTCTCAAAAAATAGGGCCGAGGTGGTGCTGCCGAGAGTTGCTCGACGCAACAATCGTATTGCCTAATGAGAATTAAGTTAAGGAAGTACGACCGTCGCGTTTCTTCGTCCCGGGAATGGGCAACCGTGTCACGGCACGGATGTGTCGTTGGCTCGCGCCTCCACGCGAAGCGCTTCGCCATCACGAGTGACCGTGCGG
The DNA here is from genome assembly GCA_947450345.1 of Actinomycetota bacterium. Lineage (GTDB taxonomy): Bacteria > Actinomycetota > Actinomycetes > Actinomycetales > Microbacteriaceae > UBA963. The sequence continues at coordinate 3,807 of CANFVD010000076.1, read as the reverse complement.
CCGGGCAGGTCAACTCCCGCTTGGCCATGCCATGCCGTGACCAGCTCATCCACCGCAGCGAGGTGCGCCGCCGAAATGTGGGACAGGTGGACCTCACGGGTTAGCCAGAGTCGCAGGCAACGAACACGGATGGCGGGGTGCAGTGGAGCCAAGATTTCCGTCGAGAGCGTGCCCAGGCTGGTCAGCGCCGATTGCAGAGCGTCAGCGGCAAGCGCATCCAAGTAGTCGGCGTCGTCTGTGAGTTGGGTGGCCGTTCGGGCGAGCGCCTCGGCAACACCCGGGCCGAGTTCGGCCTTGAGAACGGGGAGGAGCCGTGACCGCACCCGCACGCGCGCGTATGCCGGGTCGGAATTGTGCGGGTCGTGCCACGCGGCGATGCCCTGATCGGTCAACGACTGGGCGACGAGTTTGCGCCGAAGGCCCAGGAGCGGGCGAACAATCGTCACCCCGGCGAGCGCGCTTTGCTCCGAATCGTGCGGGGTGACCAACCGCATTCCGGCGAGACTGCGCGCGCCTGAGCCACGTGCCAAGCCCAACAACACCGTCTCGGCCTGATCGTCGAGGGTGTGGCCCACCAACACCGCCACGGCTCCGGTTTCACGTGCAACGTCTGCGAACGCGGCATACCGTGCCGCGCGGGCGTCTGCCTCAGGTCCTGACCCCGTCTCGGCGACTTTCATGCGGCGCACGACAACCGGATTCAGCCCGGCGGTCCGCGCCTGCTCGGCCGCTCGTTCGGCAATCTGGGCCGAGTCCTCCTGCAGCCCGTGGTCCACAATCACCGCACCAGCGCGCACACCGCACTTACCCTGCTCAAAGCCCAGGGCCACGGCGAGCGCGAGCGAGTCAGGCCCGCCGCTCAGGGCAACCAGAACCAGGGGCGCGTCATCCGCGATCGCCCAACCTCCGGGGAGAACGCAGGACGGATCGCGACGCGCGGTCTGCTTGACCCCGGGCAACGCGACAGCCAGCGCGTCGCGCACAGCCCGACGAACGTCGGCCATGGCAGGGGTGAGGCGCGGGCGAGTAGTCATCTTCCAGTAACCTTAATGCCGGCAGTGACCGTACCTATATAAGGAGCACCCGTGGGCGACTACGACGTCATCATTGAGATTCCGCGCGGAAGCCGGAACAAGTACGAAGTAGACCACGAGACAGGTCGCGTCTACCTTGACCGCGTGCTGTTCACGTCGTTCTCTTACCCCACCGACTACGGGTTCTTTGAGAACACCCTGGGACTTGACGGAGACCCCGTGGATGCACTCGTTCTGCTCGAGTACCCCGTCTTCCCCGGCGTGGGCGTGAAGGTTCGTCCCGTGGGCGTGCTCAACATGAGCGACGAGGCCGGCTCAGACGCCAAGGTCATTTGCGTGCCCTACAAGGACCCGCGCTGGACGCACATCCAAGACCTCGCGGATGTTCCCGAGCAGACCCGCAAAGAAATCGAGCACTTCTTCACGCGCTACAAGGACCTTGAGCCCGGCAAGTTTGTGAACATCGAGGGCTGGGGCAACGCCGCAGAGGCTGAGGCCATTGTGCAGGCCGGCTTTGAGAAGCTCAAGGCCGAGGGTCACTAACTAGATACCGACGCCGCGGTCGCGCAGGAACGGGAGGGGATCGAACGCGGATCCCCACTCCCGAAGTTCAAAGTGCAGGTGACAGCCGGTGGAGTTTCCGGTGGTGCCGACGTGCGCAATGACCTGTCCGGGTGACACGAACTGCCCGTAGCCCACGAGGATTCCGCCACTCACGATGTGTCCGTAATTCGACGTGATGCCCCCACCGTGGTCGATCTGCACAAAGTTTCCGAAGCTCCCGTTCCATCCTGCATAGGTAACGGTGCCTCCGGAGGCGGCGTAAATGTTCGCGTCACACCCTGCGCCTATGTCAAGGCCGTGATGGAACGATGACGACCATCCGCTTGATGTCCAGATCGGCGTGCGCGGACCGAAGTAGTCAACGATGCGGCCCTCTGCGGGGCGAGTCCAACCTGAGTCACTGACGGCGATTCCGCGCCCGGCCGCTTCTTCTTGAGCTCGCTTGATGGCCTCCTCAACACCCCGTTGGTAGCCGGCCACCGTTTGGGCCGTCTCATCCTGCAGAGCGGCCAATTGGGCGCGGAGGGTGTTAAGGTCACTCTGATTTGCTGCAAGTTTGTCGGCGACAACCTGCTGAGCCGCAACGGCAGCCTGCATGGCGACATCAGCCTCGGCCTTCAGCTTCTCTCGCTCGGTCTTGGCAACCTTGGCCTGGTCTGCCAGGGACTGGGCTTCGTTTTGCGCTGCCTTGGCTGCGTCATAAACCTGTGCGGATCGCTCCACCATCTTGCTCATGTTGCCCAGTTTGGAGAGCAACTCGTCGGCGTTGGTGCCGCCGTCCATCAGCAGCCCGATGCTCATGTCGTTGCCGCCCGAACGGTAGAGCTGCGCCGCGAGTCGGCCCGCCTCGGTCGTGGCCTGATCGGCCTGCTTCTGGGCGTCCGTCGCGGCCGTCATGAGGTCGTTGTAACGAACATCCGCCTCGTCGAACTTTGATACAGCCGCGTTGTAAACGTCACCGGCCGCCTGCGCCTTCTGGGTGACCGCGTCGAGCTCCGCCTGAATCGTCGAGATATAACCCTGCAGTTCGGCCATCTGGGACTTCTTGGCGGCCTCGTTGTTCTTGGCGTTCTGCACGTCGTCCCACGAGGGGTAGGCGTTTGCAGCGCTGACGTTGATGCCGGCGGTCGCCACGCACGCCGCCACCACAAGGGCAACAGAAATGAGGCGCAGGGCAGAACGCATGCGGTCACGCTAACAGGCGCAGTTGAGAGAACGGGCAAAGCCCCTCGGACTGGCGGAAAACTCTCAGGTGAGAGTTGAGACTCGTCTTAGTTGACGAACAAGGGAACAAGGGCTCCCGAGAACACCTGCCACGCCAAAACGCTCTTCGCAATCAAGCTGAGCGTGATGTACATGCGCTCACCGCGGAGGTAATCGCGCCATCCGCCGACCTGACGGTACTGCAGCACCTGGTTGATCGCGAAGGTGTTGAAGAACACGAACAGCGAGACGATGATGCCGATCACGAAGCCGGGGACTTGAGCTGCATGGGAAGAACCGGGCTGCAGCGTGTAAATGAGGATGATGATCCACGGCACAATTCCCGTCATCGAACCAAAGATGAAGGGCAAGAACTTCTTGTTGCCGGGCTTCTCGTACTTCTCCTGAAGCGCACCAAACAGAATCATGGAGGCGTTGACGGCGAAGATGGAGAACAACGCGGCCATGTTGTTGATGCCGTTGAGCTCGGCAATAAGCCAGATCATGACGGATGAGCTCAGTGCGTACTCGGTCCAGCGGAAGTAGTTGTGGTTCTGCTTCAGTCCGTTGCTGTAGCGCGTGAAGACGCCGGGCGACGAGATGAGGAAGTGGAAGAAGGCCGAGAGAAGGAGGAAGGCGACGACACCCAGGCCAAGGTTGACTTCGAACAGGGTCACCCGCTCGGTGGGCAGGTCCACGCCGGGAGGGCCCGTCATGTAATCCACCGTGACGGGGAACATCACCTGTGTGCTCAGTCGCGTCAGGATGAAGAGAAACGCCAGGCCCTGTGCGAGGTGCACGGCACCCGCCACAATGTTGTAAACCCTTAAGCGCTTGATCTGCTCGTCGGCGGTGCGAATCTTGTGAGCCATGAGAATTCTCCCCTGTAACGGCGCGACCATGTTCGACGCCTGACTTGAGTTTGTCGGTTATTGCACCGGCTGTCCACCCACCCCGCCGATTCGCGCCCGTGGGCGCGTCTCCCCTATGCTTGTGACTCGGTAAT
>CANFVD010000075.1 GCA_947450345.1 Actinomycetota bacterium | reverse complement strand
GGGTCAGACTGCCCTTCCGGTGACGGGCTCGGGAGAGCGAAAAACCAACACTCGCGCGGATATCCGGTGATTGTCGGAGCACACCCGTAGCGTTGTGCCATGGCTTCCGGCACGAAATCTTCGCGCTCGCGCGCCGGTTCGTCGCGCGCCGGTTCGTCGCGGTCGGCCGCGCCTCGATCACGGCCCGCCGCGTCTCGCGCCAAGAAGACGGCCACCCAGGAGTATTCGGGTCTGGCCCGCGCGTGGATGGGCTTGGCACACGTTGTCGGCGGCGCGGCTCGCATGCTGGGGCCCGAGAAGTTCACGAAGGAAGAGCGCCGGGACGGCGTACCCTTCGCGCTGGTTTTGCTGGCCATCGTCGGTGCGGTCGTGCAGTGGTTCCTTGTGGCGGATCCGGTGGCCCAAGTGGTCTCGGAGTACACGTTTGCGGGCATGTTCGGCGTCATCGCTTATGCGCTGCCCGTGGTTATGGTCGTGCTGGCCGTATGGCTGTTTCGGCACCCGAGCTCGGTCAACGACAACAATCGCATCGGCATCGGCGTGGTGCTCATGCTCTTGGCGGCGAGCGGAATGGCCTACGTCTTCTCGACCCACCCGGCTCCGGCAGCAGGCCTACCGGTGTTGGCCCGCGGCGGCGGCCTCCTCGGGTGGTTGGTGTCGGGTCCGCTGAGCGTGCTCATCACGCCCGTCGGCTCGGGTATCACCATGGGACTGCTCGCCCTGCTCTCAATCCTCATCATCACGAAGACGCCGCCCAACCGCATCGGCAGCCGTATCGGAGAGGGGTACCACTACCTCTTCGGCGGCCAGCGCGAGGTGATTGACACCGGTGACTCGGGCGAGATCACCATTGACCGCAATTCCCACCAGCCGTGGTGGCGACGCAGTCGCAGCCGAACGGAAGAAGAAACGCCGTTCGACACTCCGGTGGTTCGCGTTGACCCCTTGTCTCCCACGCTTCCGTTTTCGGTTGATGACCTCGAGGCCGAGCTCGATCACGCCGAGGAAGCGGTTCGCCGTTTCACGACGGGTGAGGTCGCCGATGACCTCGCAGCTGATGTGGCGCAGGACGCCGTGCTCACCGTTCCGGTCGATGTCGTTACCCCGGCAGTCGAACCGAATAACGCCACGGCGTCGACACGACCGTATTCCCTGCCGCCGAGCAAGATGCTCGTGGCGGGCCCGCCGGCCAAGTCGCGCTCAGCGGTCAACGACGAGGTTGTGAAGTCCATCACCGACGTTCTCCGTCAGTTTGATGTCGATGCCAAGGTCACGGGCTTCAACCGCGGCCCCACGGTGACTCGCTACGAGATTGAACTCGGCGACGGCGTCAAGGTGGAGCGCGTGACGGCGCTCACCAAGAACCTGTCCTACGCGGTTGCCTCCAACGAGGTGCGCATCCTGTCGCCCATCCCGGGCAAGTCGGCCATCGGCGTGGAGATTCCCAATACGGATCGCGAAATCGTGACCCTGGGCGATGTGCTCCGCTCGCCTGCCGCCGCCAAGAGCCAGCACCCCATGACCATCGGAATGGGTAAAGACGTCGAGGGCGGCTTCGTCGTCGCCAACCTGGCCAAGATGCCCCACCTTCTGGTTGCCGGTTCCACCGGCTCGGGCAAGTCCAGCTTCGTCAACTCCATGATCACGAGCATCCTGATGCGCGCCACTCCTGCTGAGGTGCGCCTTGTGCTCATCGACCCGAAGCGCGTCGAGCTCGCCCCCTACGCGGGTGTTCCCCACCTCATCACTCCCATCATCACGAACGCCAAGAAGGCCGCCGAGGCCCTGCAGTGGGTCGTCAAAGAGATGGACATGCGCTACGACGACTTGGCCAGCTTCGGCTTCCGCCACATCGACGCGTTCAACGAGGCCGTGTCCGAGGGGTCGGTTAAGGTCCCACCCGGGAGCGAGCGTGTGCTGCGGCCCTACCCCTACCTCCTCGTTGTTGTCGACGAGCTCGCCGACCTCATGATGGTCGCGCCGCGCGACGTCGAAGACTCTGTTGCCCGCATCACCCAGTTGGCGCGTGCCGCGGGTATTCACCTCGTGGTCGCAACACAGCGACCGAGCGTCGACGTCGTGACCGGCCTCATCAAGGCCAACGTGCCCAGTCGCCTCGCCTTCGCCGTCGCTTCCGTCACCGACTCGCGCGTGATTCTCGATCAGCCCGGTGCCGACAAGCTCGTCGGTCAGGGTGACGCCCTGTTCCTGCCGCAGGGAACCAGCAAGGCCATTCGCGTACAGGGCGCCTGGGTCTCGGAAGACGAGATTCAACAGGTCGTGGCTCACGTCACGCGACAGGCTCAGCCCGAATACCGTCAAGATGTCGCTGTTGCCGCCGAGCGCAAAGAAATCGATGCCGACATCGGCGACGACCTCGAGCTTCTCCTGCAGGCAGCAGAGCTTGTCATCTCGTCTCAGTTCGGATCGACCTCGATGCTGCAGCGCAAGCTGCGCGTGGGCTTCGCCAAAGCGGGCCGCCTCATGGATTTGCTCGAATCCCGTGAGATTGTCGGGCCCTCCGAGGGCTCAAAGGCGCGCGATGTGCTCGTTGCCCAAGAGCAGCTTCCCGCCGTATTGGCCAAACTGCGCGGTGACGTGCCGGCGACACCGGCCGCGCCGCCGGCATCCGCAATACCCGTCGCGACACCAACCACTGCCGCCACGGATGCCCTTCCCCGCCCCGTGAGTGCGTCGCGTCACGTGAACACGGCCGACGTGGGATTGCCCGCCATCGTCGATCCCGTGGACGACATGTACGCGGGACTCGAAGTTGTCGACGAAGAACCAGATGAGGACGCATGGGGACTCACGGGTCGGGAGTAGACCGGGCGCGTGTGTCCAATTGGAACGCGCCCAACATCATCACTGTCGCGCGCATCCTTTTTGCGCCGGCATTCATTTGGCTGTTGCTTGTCAGCACCAACCAGCCCACGGACGTGACGCGGTGGGCTGCCGCGGGGCTGTTCGTCGTGGGCATGGCCACCGACGGCATCGACGGCTACATTGCCCGCCGCTACAACCTCGTGACAGATCTTGGGAAGATCCTTGACCCCATCGCCGACAAGGTGCTCACGGGAGGCGCTCTCATCGCCCTCTCCATCCTGGGCGAGTTGCCGTGGTGGGTGACTGTCATCATCTTGGTTCGCGAAGTGGGCATCACGATTTTCCGCATGGCGGTGCTCTCCGACCAGGTCATCCCCGCGTCGCGCGGCGGCAAGATCAAGACCATCATGCAGTTCATCGCTCTCACGTGCGCTCTCATGCCGCTGAGCGCCATGTGGGGCCTTCCGATGGACATCATCAATACTGTGCTCATGACCATCGTGGTCATCATTACCGTGGCCACCGGTGTCGATTACCTCGTGGACGGTGTGCGCCAGCAGCGTGCCCTGTCTGGTGCCGCGGCGGGCGGGCGAAAAAAGGCGAGCAAGTGACCGACGTGCCACCTGCTGACGACGCTCCGACGCCATCCGATCATCCGGATGCCGTCCACCGCCTGGTGGCCGAACTGGCCGCCAAGAACCTGACGGTTGCGGTCGCGGAATCACTCACTGGCGGACTGATCATGGCCGCACTCACGAGCGTCGCCGGAGCATCGCGCGTGCTGCGTGGGGGAGTGGTGGCCTACGCCACCGACACCAAAGAATCGATGTTGGGTGTCGATGCCGAGCTTCTCGAGTCGGCGGGACCCGTCGACCCGGACGTAGCCGAACAAATGGCGGTGGGCGTTCGCGAGCGCTTCGACACGTCGTTCGGACTCTCGTCGACGGGCGTAGCCGGACCCGACGGACAAGACGGAAAATCCCCGGGTCTCGTGTTCGTCGCCGTCAGTGCTCCGTTTGGCGTGTGGCATCGAGAGCTCCTTCTTGAGGGCGACCGCAGTGCCATCCGCACGCGCGCGGGCATCGCTGCCCTGGAGTTGCTGTCCGACGTTCTCGCCCGAATCTAAATTTTTCCTGCGTGAGGGAATGCGAAACACAATCGTCACGTTTACACCCGTAGGCTCGCATGTGAAACACAGGTTTGTGATTTAGATTTGTGACAGTGGTTCACGGTAACGTGTGCCACACAAGAAATACCGAGACAGCAGTACCAACACAGTCAGCTTCACAACATAGAGGGAGGTCACCATGGTTTTGGTTCGTCAAGAAATCGGCGATGTGCTTCGTGACGTTCGTCTTCAGAAGGGTCACACCCTTCGCCAGGTGGCCGGCAAAGCCAGCGTCGCCCTGGGCTACCTCAGCGAGGTAGAGCGCGGACAAAAAGAGGCATCGTCTGAGATCCTCGCCGCTATCGCCGACGCGCTGGAGGTTCCCGTCTCGGGAATTCTCATCGAGGCCGGTTCACGCCTCGCGTCGCTCGAGGGCATGACTGTCGTCAAGGTTCCCGACACGGTTCCCGACGAGTTCGTCGTCGACTTCGCGTCACTGCGCTAACCCGCCTCAGGCTGGTGCGCCGATCCGAGTTTTGGTATGCCGTGGGCGCCGAATTTGGCGATGCCTACGGACAGATTCTTTCTGACGATCTCGTGATTGCGGAGCTCGGGGATATCTCCGCGAGCGAGGCTATTCGGCGGGGGATGCCGCCGCGGGCCGTGTGGGAGGCGCTCTGCCGGGCCGCCGAGGTTCCCGAGAGTCGCTGGCACGGTGTGGGTCTGCCGGCACCCAAAAATACTGACTCCTAAGCTGCGACACGCCGAATTCCTATTCGAACAAATATTCGAAACAGGATAATCTCCTACACATGCACCGACGTGAGCAGACTTTCCCCGAAAGCACCCAGACGGCCTTCGCCGTCCGTGGTTGCTCGTACGGTGAGTCACATCACACCGGCGCAGCCGCCTTGTCGGAAGCACTGCACAGCGCCCGTCCCGCCAACGCATCATCCGATGCCACGGCCGGCCGGTAGCGGAGCAGCAGCCCGGCAGCCTATAGGCGAGCACACCTCGACACAGAAAAGGAGACGGCCATGGCTTCAGCAGCAGACCGTGAAAAAGCACTAGAAACAGCACTCGCCCAGATCGACCGCCAATTTGGCAAGGGTTCCGTTATGCGCCTCGGTAGCGATGAACGCGCTCCGGTCGAGGTGATTCCCACCGGTTCCATCGCATTGGATGTTGCACTCGGCATTGGCGGATTACCGCGTGGCCGTATCGTCGAAATCTACGGCCCTGAGTCGTCCGGTAAGACCACCCTCACGCTCCACGCCATCGCAAACGCGCAGCGCGCGGGTGGCATCGCGGCCTTCATTGACGCCGAGCACGCACTCGACCCCGAGTACGCGCGCAAGCTGGGCGTCGACATCGACGCCCTCCTGGTGTCGCAGCCCGACACGGGTGAGCAGGCTCTCGAGATTGCCGACATGTTGGTGCGCTCGGGATCGATTGATCTCATTGTCATTGACTCGGTAGCCGCACTCGTGCCCCGCGCAGAGATCGAGGGCGAGATGGGTGACACGCACGTGGGTCTTCAGGCACGACTCATGTCGCAGGCCCTGCGCAAGCTCACGGGTGGACTCAACACCACCAACACCACCATGATCTTCATCAACCAGCTGCGCGAGAAAATCGGTGTCTTCTTCGGTAGCCCCGAGACCACGGCT
>CANFVD010000074.1 GCA_947450345.1 Actinomycetota bacterium | reverse complement strand
GCCACGATGGTGGCGAGCACAACGAAGAACCGAGACTCCAGCAGGGCCTGCGGAAACAGAATGCCCGCGTTCACCGAGGACATCACGAACGTGCCTCAGGCGCCGGGGCGGGACGGATCTCGTTGCCCCACTTGGCATTACGGTTCAGAGCAATGTCGATCGCCCCCTTGAGAAAGACGACGTCGAGAAACGTGTCAAAGAGGAGTTCGGGAATGAGAAGCGCTGCGAGAAAGCGAGCCTTCCACCCGCCGCGCCACACCGACGTGACCCGCTCGACGACGAATATTGCGGCCATCATGAGCCAGAACGGGTACCAGACCCACACGTCAGAAGCGAAGACCTGCAGGAAGATGAGCAGGAAGAAGGTCCAGAGCGCAAAGACCGAATAGGCGATCCCGACCTGCTGCGACCAGTAGCGAATTGTTGCCGACGTGAGCCCGTAGGCCCCGATGTTCTCGAGTGCGCCGCGCTGCCAACGCAGACGTTGGCGCCACAGGGCGCCCACTGTGGGCATCAACTCCGTTTCGACAACGCAGCCCGGAGGGGAGGTCATGAGTGCGCCGAGTGACTTGAGCGCAATCGTGATCTCGTTATCTTCGGTGAGGGCCGCGGTGTCGTAAACGTCGCCGGGAGTTCCGGGCAGACGAGAGCCGCGCTCCGCGGCGAGCGCCTGCAGCGCCGGCGCTCGAAAGACTGACGCGGTGCCGGTGAGCACGAAAACGCGACCGCGGCGTCGGTTGATCTCGCGGGCGTAGCGCGTGTATTCATTGCGCTGAAGTTGCCCTAGGACGCCGTGTCCCGGCTCGCCCAAGAAGAGGCCGCCGATGGCGCTCAAACCGCGGTCCTCCGCGAATCGCTTGTGTGCGGTGCGCAGGAATCCCGGCAGCAGTCGGGTGTCGGCATCCATGATCATGAACGTGTCGTTGGGGCCGGCATACGGCAGGAGTTCGTGCAGAATTTGGTTGAGCGCACCCGCCTTCTTCTGGGTGTTGCCCACAGATTGCCGGACATCGAATCCCCGCGCCTCGGCGATGGCCACCGTGTCATCGGTGCAATTGTCACCAATCACAAACACTCGGTCGGGCCGTCGATCCTGAGTCATCAGGGCATCAAGCGTCTCGCCAATCACGTCGGCCTCGTTGTGTGCGGGAATGAGCACGGTGATCGTCACGGGACCATAAAACACCCCGCGCGTTTGGTCCATGAGTACCCATGGTGCGAGCGGCTTGATGCCCCCGACCTTCGTGCGGCGCGAAAGATTGAGGTCGCGAATCTCGAGGCCAATGAAGGCAAATGCCACGGCAAAGGCGATAACCAAGCTCGCGATGATGGCGAACAACGGGGGTGCCTGCCACGAGAAAAAAATCGGCCATACCTCAAAGAGAAAGCCCGACTCGGGTGGGCTCGTGAGGCTCGCATCGGTGGTGGTCAGGGTCCACCAAAAAACTCCGAGTGCCGCCACGGCAATCGCGACAACAAGTAGACCGACCAAACGTCGATACATGTGCCTTCCCCCCTCGGCGTTGCCTCACGCTATCGCACTGTGCTGGGAACAGGGTTAGCGTGGAGTCATGACTTCACCGGTGGGTTTTGTTCGCGGGGTGGCACACCCCGAGGCGTATCACGGGCGCGGCAAACGCACCGACTTCTTCGAGGGCTGGTACATCAAACTTGTCTCGGCCGACATGTCGTCGCGCTGGGCGGTGATTCCCGGAATCTTTCGGGGCCCGCGCAGTGAACGTGGCGCGGGAGATCACGCCTTCGTGCAGGTGCTCGACGGCATCACGGGGAGGGCCTGGTTTCACACCTACCCCGTCGAGGAGTTTGTGGCTTCCGATTGCGAGTTCGATGTGTGGGTGGGGCCCAACCACTTCACCCCCGAATCGGTGACGCTAGACCTCCCCCAGCTGGTGGGCCGCATCGACATCACGAGCCCGCTCGATCCGTGGCCCGTCACGCTGCGCTCCCCCGGCATCATGGGCTGGTACGGCATGGTGCCTCTCATGGAGTGCTTCCACGGCATCGTGTCGTTTGGGCACTCCCTCGGTGGCACGCTGAGCGTCGAGGGAAAGCCCGTGGACTTCGGTGGCGGTCGCGGCTACATCGAGAAGGACTGGGGCACGGCATTTCCCGCCGGCTACGTGTGGCTCAATTCCAACCACATCGATGCGGATCCGAGCGCGTGCCTCATCGCTTCCGTGGCCATCATTCCCTGGCTGAGGTCCTCGTTTCGGGGGTTCATCGTGGGACTGCGTCGCGAAGGCGAGCTGCTCACCTGGACCACCTACAACGGATCCCGCGAGCGCGAGCTGCATATCGATGACTCGCACATTCGCTGGAGCCTCGAGGGCCCGCACGGGGTTCTCGAGCTCACGGCAGAACGCAAGCGCGGTGGCCTCCTCAAAGCACCCCTGCGCACGGGCATGATCGAACGCGTTGACGAGACCCTCGACGCCGAGGTGAAAATCCGCCACATCGACACGGCCGGAGTCGAGACCCTCGTGGGTGTGGGTCGATGCGCCGGCATGGAAGTCTTTGGCGACATCGACCGTCTACTGGGAACAAAGTCCAGATAGTTAACACGATTGTCACAATGGTTTTACCCCATATTCGATTTAGGGGTTATACCTTGTTCTCTATCCGGGTTGCCCCCGCCCGGATATTACGGAGAATCCGACCATGTCCCGAGCCTCACGGCGAGCATCTGCTGCCAGAAAAGCGAAAACACGACGGAAAAACCCCAGGCGCCTCGAAGTTCGCCACACCACCGTTGTCCCGCGAGACCCTGTGGTCACGTATCGAGCGCTCACCGATGGCCGCGGCGAGCTGGAGAGCCTCTCGTCGATCGGGTATCCGGCAAATGCCACGAAAATTGAGCCCGTTGCCAAAGGCCGACCCGGAGCTTCCGAAGGAGCGGTGACGGTCACCCTCTCAAACGGCATCCGGTTTGACTACTGGGAAACGTCGCGCAGAATGGGGACCCATTTCACCTCGCGAATGACGAACTTTACGGGCCGCGGTTCATTTTTCCTCAAGAGGGTCGAGAGCGAGTGGACACTCACCCCTCGACAGGTTCCGGGAAATGCCATTGGCGCCACGGACGTCACGTGGAAAGTGACGTTCTTTCCGCGGACGCAGATTCGCGGCTTTTTGCTCCGCTACTGGCTGAAATGGCATTGGCGAGATAAGAGCGGGCGAGCCATGGTCTCGAACCTGAAACGCATCGGTCAGATAGAAAACCCTCACGTGGGAGGCGACCTGACGGCAGGCTAGTGGTCCTGCAGGCCGCGCAGCTTGAGCATGACCTCTTCGCGCAGTTGCTCGGGAGCCGTCTCTTTGCAGGCGCGCGCCACGGCGTCCTTGAGCACGACACCCACCTTGTGTTCGTCGGAGCAGCCCGTGCAGTTCTCCATGTGCTCCCGAATGTCGGCAGCGTCCTCCGAACAGAGTTCGTTGTGCAGGTAGTCCTCGAGGGCCTGCTTTGCTTTTTCGCAACCACAGTCGCTCATGATGCGCTCGCTTTCGATGCCGAGCGTGACGTCGTGTTCAGACCCAACTCGTGGGCGTAGTCGGCTAGAGACTCGCGAAGCAGGCGGCGGCCACGGTGAAGTCGGCTCATCACGGTTCCCGAGGGCGTACTCATAATGTCGGCGATCTCTTGGTAAGAGAAGCCCTCGACGTCGGCCAAGAATACGGCGATGCGAAACTCTTCGGGCAGGGCCTGAAGGGCATCCTTGACCACGCCGGCGGGCATGTGGTCGATTGCTTCTGCTTCGGCGGATCGGCTCGACGTGGCGGTGCGAGATTCTGCCGACCCCAGCTGCCAGTCCTCAAACTCCTCGAGCGGAGCCTGAAACGGCTCGCGGGCCTTCTTGCGGTAGTTGGTGATGAAGGTGTTCTCCAGGATGCGGTGCAACCACGCCTTGAGGTTGGTGCCCTGCTCGTAGGAATCAAACGCGGCGAAGGCCTTCATGTAGGTCTCTTGCACGAGGTCATTGGCGTCGGCCGGGTTGCTGGTCTTACGCATGGCGTGACCATAGAGCTGGTCGAGGTAGGGCATGGCCTGCTCAACAAACAGCGCGTTCTTGGCTTCCGACGTTTCGTTCATCTCACCACAGCCTAGGCGAGCGTCGGTTTCGAGCCCTGGCACGGGACGCGCGGGACATTCAGCGAGCATGACACTCCCCTTTCGATACCTCGATAACCTGTAACTAATGCTGAGGTCACCGTATTCCCGCCCGGAGTTCAATCCGTATGGCGATGACTCCTCCGAGCCGGAGGTCGCCGGGCCGTGGAGTGCCCCCCGCGCGGTCGGCCCGCTCAACGCCGAACTGTCTGTGCCCGGCTCAAAGTCACTCACCAATCGCGAACTCGTTCTATCCGCCCTGGCGAGCGAACCCTCAACCCTGCGCGCGCCCCTTCACTCACGCGACACGAACCTCATGGTCGAGGCGTTGCGTTCGTTGGGCACCACCATCGTCGAGCAGCCGGGGGCTTCGCCCTTCGGCGGCGACTGGCTGGTCACTCCGGGAGAGCTCACGGGGAGCACGACTATCGACTGCGGACTGGCCGGCACCGTCATGCGCTTTCTGCCACCCGTCGCCGCCCTGGCGCTCGGACCCACCACTTTTGACGGCGACGCTGCAGCGCGCCGCCGCCCCATGAACGTCACCGTGTCGTCGCTACGCGACCTCGGAGTTGATGTGGCCGACGAGGGCCGCGGCGCTCTGCCCTTCAGCGTGCACGGCTCGGGTCGCGTCGCCGGTGGCGCCCTCACGGTTGACGCCTCACGGTCGAGCCAGTTTGTTTCCGGATTACTTCTGGCCGCCGCTCGCTTCGAGGACGGCCTCGATCTCACTCACGAGGGCGAACGACTGCCCAGTCTGCCGCACATCGAGATGACAATCGAAACCCTCGCGAAGCGCGGGGTCACGGTGACGAGCGATAAGCCGGGGCACTGGGTGGTGGCACCCGGGGTCATCGCGGGCCGTGAGGTCGACATTGAGCCCGACCTCTCGAACGCGGCACCGTTTCTCATCGCCGCCCTCGTGGCCGGTGGTTCGGTATCCATCACCGGCTGGCCCGCGGCCACAACGCAGGTGGGCAACGACCTCCTCGACCTTCTTCCCCTGTTTGGCGCCGTGGTCACGCGCGACGGCTCACGCGTCACCGTGACGGGAACCGGCACCATCACCCCGGTCACCCTCGATCTCACCACCGGCGGCGAACTTGCTCCTGCACTAGTTGCCCTGGCAGCTCTGGCCACCGGAACCAGCGAGATCACCGGCATTGGACACATCCGCCACCACGAGACGGACCGCCTCGCCGCGCTCGTGGCGGAGATCAACGGCGTCGGTGGCAACGCGACCGAACTGGCCGACGGCATCCGCATCGAACCCGCACCGCTGCACGGCGGGCTGTGGCACACGTACGAAGATCACCGTATGGCCACGGCCGGCGCCATCATCGGACTTGCCGTACCGGGCGTTGAGATCGAAGACATCCGCACCACATCAAAGACACTGCCCGAGTTCGCCACCCTCTGGCAGCACATGCTCGGTCTTATGGGCGAGGACTAGGCCGCCTCCGTGTCGTGGTTGTCGGATGACGGGGAGGAATCCCGCTACGACGAGTCCGACGTGCGCGTGCGCCCCAACCGCAAGGGCACCCGGCCGCGCACCAAGAATCG
>CANFVD010000073.1 GCA_947450345.1 Actinomycetota bacterium | reverse complement strand
TTGTCGAGGGGCAGGCAGTCGGCGTCGACGTCGGTCACGCCGAGCTGATCGGCAACGTGTTGTGCCGTGGCCAGAGCATCGCCGGTGAGCATCACCGTGTGCGTGACGCCCAGGCGACCGAGCCGGGCGATGGTCTCTCGGGCATCCGGTCGAATTTCGTCCCGCAAAATTATGGCGCCGGCGTAAGCACCGTCACACGCGAGGTAGACGCCCACTTCACCAGGGACGAGTTCTACCCGGGTGGCGTGCGGATCGATCTCGGCGATGAACCCGAATTTTCCTACCACGACGGTCGTGCCGCCCACGCGAGCGGTCAGGCCGTGCGCCGTCGTTTCGACCACATCGGTGGCAGGAGCAATGTCGAGACCCACGGATCGTGCTGACGTGACAATTGATTGCGCGAGCGTGTGTGCCGAATACTGCTCGGCCGAGGCGGCGAGCGCCAAGAGGTCGTTATCGGCCCACCCCATCTGCGCGTGAATCGAGGCGAGAGCCGGCTGGCCGAAAGTCAGTGTGCCGGTCTTGTCGAAGGCCGCGGTGCGGATGCGCGCAAGCTTCTCGAGCGTGCCGCCGTTTTTGACAATGATGCCGTGTCGCGCTTGGCGGCTCATACCGGCAATAAAGGCAACCGGTGTGGCAATGATGAGTGGACACGGCGTGGCCACCACCAAGACCTCAGCAAATCGTGCCGGGTCACCGCTCCACAACCAGCCGATCGCAGCGAACACGTACGCGGCAATCGTGAAGGGGACGGCGTAGCGGTCGGCCATGCGCACAAAGGGGGCTTTGGATTCGGCGGCTTCCGCAACGAGAGCAACGATGCGCTGATACTGACTGTCCTCGGCGCGAGCCGTGACACGCATCGTCAGAACGGCGGCCCCATTCACGGCCCCCGACACCAGTTCGTCTCCGGCAACGCGGTCGACCGGCAGACTCTCGCCGGTCAGTGACGACTCATCGAGGGTGGCGGCATCCGAGACCAAGAGGCCGTCAACGGGAACCAGTTCGCCGGGACGCACAATGAGCAAATCACCGAGGTTGACCTCCCCCACGGCAACGTCGTGTGGCTCGTCGCCAACGAGACGGTGGGCAATCAGCGGCGTGCGATTCAAGAGCGCCGTCAACTCGCGCTTGGCACGACCCGCAGCGAACGTTTCGAGCGCCTCGCCTCCCATGAACATGATCACGATGATGAGCGCGGCCCAATACTCGCCCACGACGACGGTGGCCACGATGGCCGTTACCGCAAGAACATCGATTCCCCACTTCTTTTTGAGGAGGGCGCCCACCATGCCCACGCCTTCGATTACGGCAACGAGCAGAGCGTAGGCGCTGATGGTCCATCGGGCGATGTCGTGCATGCCCGCCAGCTCGATACCTCCGCCGACGGCGGCGATGACCACGGCTCCGGTGAGGGCAGGGTACTGCCGCATCCGCCGCCAGATTGCCCTCAACACCTTTCTATTGAACGCTATGCGGGCCGACGAAACCAATTAGCGAGCTTCTCGAGCACAATCTCCGCCGAGCGTTCCTTGCACGTACCTTTACCGTCCCGTAACCTCGCTGTCGCAAATGGGACGTATCCTGAGGACATGGGCAACTTGACACTTGAGGAACTCTCGGGCCGCACCATCGTGGCGGCCAACAATCTGACGCTCAAGCGCGGACAAGAGGCGTTCATCGCCCCGCCGTCCTATGCCATTGCGGAAGCCTATTTCGCCCCCAATACCGAATGGCCGCGCGTCGTTCTCGACGGCGACACCGTTGTGGGGTTCATCCGCGGACACTTTGACAAGGACTCGCCTCAGCCCGAGTTTCAGAGCTGCATTTGGCGCATTCACATCTCCGCCGAGGCGCAGGGGCAGGGCGTCGGACGCTTTGCCGTTGAATCGCTCGCTGCGGAAGCCCGTTCGCGCGGGTTCGACCAGATCACCGTTCTCTGGGAGCCGGGTGACGATAGCCCCGGAGAGTTCTTCCACACGCTGGGGTTTGTCGACATCGGCGAAACACGTTACGGCGAGACCATCGCAGCTCTCTCGCTCTCGTAGCAGCGTCGCTCACCTCGCAGCGTCGCTTTCGGAGCGCACAGAGCCGGGGTGTCATAATTAGCGCGTGGGAAATCCCGAGCGCGTGCCGTTTCTTGTTCCCACGATGTTGGGCAGTGAAGCGGAGTCGGTACGTCAGGCGATCGAACACAGCCCAGCCAGATCCCCTCGATTCTTCTCGGAACGCGTAGAAGAAACGCTCTCGAGCATTCATGGCGGATCGCCCGCTCATTTCGTAACTTCGTGCACGGCCGCACTTCATTTGTCGGCTCTCCTCCTAGATGTGAAGCCGGGCGACGAGGTCATCGTGCCGAGCTACACCTTTGTTTCGACGGCGGTAGCGTTCGCACTCGAGGGTGCGACCATTGTCTTTGCCGACATTGACCCCGAAACGCTGTGTCTGTCACCCGAGTCCGTGGCGCAGTTGATGTCCCCGCGTACACGAGCCGTTGTCACCGTTCACTACGGTGGCGTATCTGCTCATCTTGCCGAGCTCGTGAGCCTGTGCCGCACACACGGGGTGGACCTGATTGAAGACAATGCTCACGGGTTTGGGGGCGCGCACGAGGGGCGCCCACTCGGCACGTGGGGCGCACTCTCCACACTCAGCTTCGACGCTCAGAAAAACTTGCAGTGCGGTGAGGGTGGCGGGCTTATCGTCAACGAACAGCGCTTCGTCGAGAGGGCGCACATCCTGCGCGACCGGGGTACGAACCGGCACGAGTTCATGACGGGCGCGATTTCCGAGTACACCTGGATTGATCGGGGCAGTAACTTTTCACCACCGGATTACGCAGCCGCGTACCTGCTGCCCCAATTGGAGGTGCGGCAACAGATCCAACGCGAGCGCGCAACTGCTTGGCAGCGCTACCACGACGCTTTGGGCCCCTGGGCTGAAGCGCAGGGCGTTCGCCTGCCCCATATTCCGGAAGCAGCCGAATCGACTCACCACATCTACTGGTTGCTCTTTCCCGGGGGCGAGGCTCGGAAGCAATTCAGGGAACACATGGACGTGCACGGAGTAGACACTCCCCCGCACTACACCTCCCTGAGCCTGAGTGCCGGCGCGAGCTCTTTCGCACGGCCGACAGACACACCCCGAAGCAACGACGTGGCAGAGGGCCTTGTTCGATTGCCTCTGCACTTTGGTCTCACGCCAATGCAACAGGACCGTGTCATCGATGCGGCGCTGAAATGGGTTGTGTGAGAGGGTGTTGACGTGAGATGGCTGGTGTACGGAGCGCGACCGCTCTACACGGCAGAGCTCGCCGAGGTAATGGCGCGCCGTGGCGATTCATTCGCCGGCGCCGTCGATAACATGCCTACCGAGGAGCTTCCGAACGGTCGCAACGTCACCGACCATGACCCCGCCTGGTTGACCCCCGCAGATGTGACGAGCGGCGGACTCGACTTTGACTCCATCGTGCTCAGTGCGGGCCCGCCTGGAATTCGCAAGGTTCTTCGTGACGAGCTACTCGCTCGCGGCGTTGATTGCTTTGGGATTCTCATCGACCCCACGGCCACGGTAGCTAGCTCGGCGACCGTGGCTCAGGGTGTCACCATCAACGCACAGGTTGTCGTGGGGGCCGCGGCCGTACTTGACGAGTTCGTGCAGATTAATCGCAGCTCAAGCGTGGGTCACCACACACGGCTGTCTGCGTTTGTCACCCTGGGGCCGGGGGTAACCGTGGCCTCGTCGGTGGTTCTCGAATCGGGAGTCTTCGTGGGCGCGGGAGCGACCGTCATTACGCGTGTCACTGTTGGGCACAACGCGATTGTTGGTGCTGGCGCTGTTGTCACCGAGGATGTGCCTCCCTTCTCTCTCGTCGTGGGCAATCCGGCCCGTATCGTTCGCACCGAAACAACCGGCTACCTGGGTTACACCGTCTGAGGTTGGCCGTGGATCAAGGATTCTTTTCCCGAGGGCTGCGTCGGGCCGCGCGAATAGACCCAGACCAATTTGCTGACGTGTGGGTTCCGTCGACGTCGCCGCAGGTGACGGTCTTGTTTCCCATGTACCGTCAGGACGCCTTTGTCGCTGAGGCCCTCACGTCGATTCTTGAACAGTGTGACATTCCGTGCGAAATCCTCGTCTGCGATGACGCTTCTCCCGGCAAGACCTTCACCATCGCGCTCGAGACAATCTCACAATTTCTTGCGCGAACCACTTCAGACGGCCACGAACTGATTCATACCGTCAGAGTGCGCCGCAACAGCCGCACACTCGGCCGGATGAACGTGCACGCCATGGCCGCCGAGGCGGCATGCGACATCCTGGTGCAGGCCCACGGGGACGACATTTCTGCCCCCACGCGAATGCGACGCATCGCCGATGCCTTCGCCGATCCCTCGGTGAAGCTCGTGGCATCGTCCATGCGGGTGATGGATGCTCTCGGCACACATGACGAGTCGGCAACCATCACCGCGCCCGAAGGCTTTTTCTCTGTCACCACGGCGCTCGACCGACCTCCGTGGCTCATTGGTGCCGGCCTCGCGTGGCACGAGTCGTTGCTCGCCGAAGGAATCCCCCTCGTGCTGGAGAATACGCCGGTGGCGCACGACCGAATCATGGGACTTCGGGCCGCGCTGCGAGGTGGCGCGTACACCCTGGCCGATGAGCTCGTCGTCCGTCGACTTCACGACGAGCAGTGGCTACACAATCTCACCGACCCTTCGAGCCAGCCCACGCGCGCGCACGGCTGGGCCGTGCAGAAGTCGATGATGTTTGGAGCCATGATGGACGAGATCAGAGCCGCAGAAGCCGGGGGCACGATCTCGAGCGCCGAGGCGACCGAATATCTCGCGAACTGCCGTGCCGAACTCGACGCGTGTAATCGCGACATGAGAAAGTACGCCGGCCAGCTGATTGGTGACGGTCGCCACCTGGTCTGGAAGTAACAGCGGGTCGCGGCTAGCGAATGAGAACCGAGAGGCAGGTCACGGAGCCCTCAAGCTTTTCGAACTCGCCAATGTCGATGGGAATCACGCGGTATCCCAGACTGCGAACAAGCGCCGCCGACTTGGGAGCGGAAGCGGCCATGATCACGGTGTGGGAATCGACCACCACAATGGATGCTCCGTTTTGTTCGGGCACCGAGAGAAAACGATCAAAGAGCGCCACGTCATCGAACGATTTGGCGTAACCCATCACCGTGCCGTCGGGGAGTGCTGAAGCCGCCGACTTGAGGTGAAGGGTCCGGGGCACCGGCACGGCCACCACGGTGAATCCGCGGCGACGTGCCAGAGCGCGCAACTGTCGGATACCGTCGGCGTTAGTGCGCGTGCTCGCACCAACGAAGACCGTCTTGTCGACAACGAGAACGTCTCCGCCATCGAGCGTGCCCGGTTCCACGATGCGCTCGAGTCGCAACCCCAGCGCACGCAGTGTTTGCTCGGCGCCCTCGGTTTCTTCGGTGCGTGTGCTCGCGCCCGGATGAGTGATGACGGCGGTGTCGCCCAGAATGACGACCGTGTCTTCGATGAACACGGAGTCGGGAAGGTCGTCGCGCGCGCCAACCTCAACGATGCGCCAACCGCACTCTTGCAGCGTGTCGACGTAGGCATCCCACTGAGCATCGGCAAGGTCGAGGTTGACCTTCTTGCGCGAGATATGCGTGACCTGTCCATCGGCGAGCGTCGATGCGGGAGCGCGAACGAGTGCGATGGGCTTGCCGCGACGCTCGGCGAGTACCGCGCGCATTGATCGATTTACCCAGACCCCCAGAGTGGGCACGGT
>CANFVD010000072.1 GCA_947450345.1 Actinomycetota bacterium | reverse complement strand
TGCTGCGTCTGCCGAAACGACGACGGTTCCGCGCAGACGATGGGCACGTCTTCAAACTCCTGACGCAACCGACCGAGGCCGTCTGCTGTCGTCGGGGCCTGAAGATATCGCACGGTGAAGCCGCGGGATTCGGCGAGCGCCGCAAAGTGGCGCGCGGACGAGACCATAAAGAAGAGGCGCTCGGCGTTCCACGGCCGCCCCGTGAGCATGCGCTCGCTCTCCACCATGACCACCAGATCGGTGAGTGGATCGGCATCTTTCATGGCTCCGTGATCAAGACTCAGATGATCGAACGGAACGTATATGGCGCGCTTGAACATTAGCCGCGGCACTTCTGGGAGCAGTACTTGACCGAATCCCAGTCGCGCGCCCATTTCTTGCGCCACTCAAAGGGCAGCCCACAGCGTTCACACACGCGGGGGCTGAACCCGTTCTTGACCTGAGCGACGCGTGGCATGCCCCCACGATATATCGCTGGGGCCAGCGATAAGGCGACGAAGCTGCGGCGGTCTACGCCTCGGGGTTACCGACCGTTTCATGCGTGGCCTCGGCTGTGATGGTGCGCTTGCCGATTGTGCGGTCAAGGATGATGGCCACAACGAGCCCCAGGGCTCCGCCCAGAACGAGGGTGATGAGCAACATGAAGCCGAACACCTGCAGCACCGTGTACTCGCCGTCAGCGGGGAACGCGACAGTCAGGATGAGCGCGGCGATAACTCCCACAATCAGGCCGAGGATGAAAAACCGAAGAAAGCGCGGTGAGCGGCGAATGGTGACCGTCTCGCTCGTGGTCTGATTCTGCGGGCGTGACGCGGGTGATGCGGACTTCTGGGGGTCTGCCATACCTACCATTCTTGCAGGGGCACGAGCGTGCTGAGGTCGGCACGACTTCCGGAGGCGTGCACGCGTGCTTCGGCGAGGGCGTCCGCCCACGCGAGTTGGCCCGTGGCGAGAGTGACCCAGGTGGCGGCATCCATCTCGACGACGTTGGCGGGGGTACCACGCGTGTGACGCGGACCTTCAACACACTGCACGGCACCGAAGGGCGGCACACGCACTTCGACGGTATGGCCGGGGTGTGCATCGGCAAGCACCTGCAGGAGGTAGCGCACGGCCGTGGCGAGCTGAGGCCTCGATATGCCGACCCCGTCGGCTACTCGACCAGCGGAGATTTCGTCGCGCACGGCAATGACGGCCGCACGACCGTCGTCGGGGCGGATGCGCGGAGGTGCCATGTCTCCAGTCTGCCGGAGCGCGCTCGAATCCGTGGTTTCGATACGTCGCTGCGCGACTACTCAACCAGCGGGCAAGGCGAGTTCGGGCGCACGCCCTAGGCTTAAGAGCGTGAAGATTCTCGTGGTGGGCTCGGGTGCGCGCGAGCACGCCATCATCCTCGCGCTGCTGAGTGAGGCGCACGACCACGAGATCACCTGCACGCCCGGCAACGCGGGCATTGCCCACGATGTGCCCTGCGTGAGTGCCAACCCCAACGACCCCGAGGCGATGGCCTCCATGGCGAGCCAGCTCGAGGTAGACCTCGTGGTGATCGGACCCGAGGCTCCTCTTGTTGCGGGAGTGGCCGATGCGGTGCGCGAGGTGGGCATCCCCGTGTTTGGGCCCGACCAGGCCGCGGCGGCGCTCGAGGGCTCGAAGTCGTTTGCCAAGCGCATCATGGATGCCGCCGGTGTCCCCACGGGTCGCGCCCACCGGGCGAGCACACTCATGGAGGCCGAAACGATCCTCGACGACTTTGGTGCCCCCTATGTGGTGAAGGCCGACGGCCTGGCTGCCGGCAAGGGCGTCATCGTGACGAGTGAGCGCGGCGCTGCCGTGGCACACACCATGCACTGGCTCGCCGAGGGCGATGTGCTCATTGAGGAATTCCTCGACGGCGAGGAGGTCTCACTCTTCGTGTTCGCCGACGGCCACGACGTTCTGCCGCTGACTCCCGCCCAGGATTTCAAGCGCCTGCTCGATGGCGACGCCGGCCCCAACACGGGAGGCATGGGCGCCTACTCGCCGCTGCCGTGGCTGGCCAATCAGTTTGGCAGCATCGATGCCTTCACCCGCGAGTGCGTGGAGACCGTGGCTCTGCCCGTGGTGCGCCAGCTCGAGAGCGAGGGCACACCCTTTGTGGGACTGCTCTACTGCGGACTTATCGTCACCGCCGCGGGCATCCGCGTCATCGAGTTCAACGCGCGATTTGGTGACCCCGAGACACAGGTCGTGCTCCCGCGCATGCTCACCCCGCTGAGCGATGTTCTCTACGCCTCCGCCGTCGGTGACCTCGCGAGTCAGCCCGCGATCGAATTTGCACCGGATGCCGTGATCACCGTTGTGCTGGCCAGCGAGAACTACCCGGATACTCCCGTGACCGGTCGCGAAATCGGCGGGCTCGACGATGCCCGCAGTGTGCCCGGGGTGCACGTCACGCACGCCGCCACCGCGCACGACGGCGAGCGCCTTGTCGCCTCAGGCGGACGCGTGCTGAGCGTGGTCGCTCGCGGAGACTCGTTCACCGAAGCGCGCACACGCGCCTATGA
Source organism: Actinomycetota bacterium (assembly GCA_947450345.1). Lineage (GTDB taxonomy): Bacteria > Actinomycetota > Actinomycetes > Actinomycetales > Microbacteriaceae > UBA963. Next base: position 3,256 of record CANFVD010000072.1, on the reverse strand, counting down.
CGCTCTGGGACGGATCGAACTGCGGGGCGGGCACTACCGTCACGACATTGCCGCAAAGGTTGCTGAGTGATGGTTTCGACAGGCTCAACCAGCGGCGGTGCCGACTCTCCGGAGACTCTGCCCGGTTGGGCACACGCCTACTCAGGCAAGGTGCGCGATCTGTATGTGCCTGAGGGTCAGGAACTGGCCACCGCACCGCGCATCCTCGTTGTGGCAAGTGACCGCGTCAGCGCGTTCGATCACGTGCTCGAGCCGGGCATCCCCGGTAAGGGCGCGCTACTCACCCGCCTGAGCACGTGGTGGTTTTCGCGCCTCGGCGTGGCCAACCACCTCCGTGAGCCCGATTCGACGACTCCCCCGGTCCCGGCCGACGTTGCCGCAGCATCAATGCTCGTCGCCAACCTTGACATGTTTCCGATCGAGGCCGTGGTGCGCGGTTACCTCACCGGCAGCGGCTGGCTGGAGTACCAGCAAACCCAGAGCGTGTGTGGCGTCGCCCTGCCCGCCGGACTCCACGATGGCGACAAGCTACCCGAACCGATTTACACGCCCGCGTGGAAAGCGCCTCTCGGCGAGCACGACGAAAACATTTCATTTGAGCGCACGGTGGAACTTGTCGGCCCCGAAGATGCTGCAGCCATCCGCAACATGTCGCTGCAGATTTTCGCTGCAGCGAGCGCCATCGCCGCCGAACATGAGGTGATTCTGGCCGACACCAAGTTCGAGTTTGGTCGCGACCGCGAGACGGGCCAGATGTGCTTGGCCGATGAGGTGCTCACGAGCGATTCATCACGCTACTGGGATGCGCGCGAATATGCGGCCGGGAACCGCGGTCTCAGCTTTGACAAGCAAATTGTGCGCGACTGGCTCAGTGCGAACTGGGACAAGCAGGGCACTCCACCGCCGCTGCCCGCCGGCATCGTGACGCAAACCGCCGCTCGCTACGCCGAGCTCATTACCCGCCTCATCGACAACTAACGCCGATACGCTGGGGCTATGACTTTTGCCCTTTCGCGCCGGTTTACCCTCGGAGTCGCCGCACTGGCCGTACTCGCTGTTTCCGTCGTCGCATCCGAGGGTGCCGCTCACGCCTCCGTTCCCGTGCCTCCGCCCGCACCGCCCACTTCCACGGCGTACAGTGCGCCGGTCACCGTTGCGGGAGCACCGGAAGCACCCTGGGGCGGCGTCGAGTTTCAGGGCAAGCTGTTTGTGACCGCTCAGGATGCGAATGGCAGTGATCGGTTGTATTCGTTCGACGGCTCAGCATTCGCCCTGATCTCCGATCAAATTGTGGACCCGTACGATCTGACCGTCGTGGGCGACAAACTCTATTTTTCGGGAACAGCCTCTAACGGGAACTCGGTGCTGTATTGGTTCGACGGTTCCGAGGTGGACACCACAGGTGTGTACTCGACAAGCTATGGGCGCACGATTACCGCCTATGGGAATCACGTCATGGTGGCTAACCCCGATTCGGGTACGATCCACCTCATCGACTACAACGATGGTTCAATCAACGACATCGGCACGTTCGAGAGCATCACCAGCATGGTGACCTACGGCAACGAGTTTTACTTTGCGGGCACCCCCGATGGTTCCTACGCGCGGATGTACGTGTACGACACCGTCTTGTTGGTTGACCTGCATCCGGGCGACTACTACGCGCCGCTCGTCTGGAACGACCAGCTGTACCTTGCCTTTGCGGCTCAGAATTATGGGCTCTACACGCTTCTTCCCCCACCGGATTGGTCGCTGAACCCGGCCACCTTCCCACTTGTCGAATACGTGTCGGAGCTCACGGATGCCGGCGACCGCATGTATTTCCGAGCCAGCAACGCGGTCGACAGCGTGCTCTATTCCTTTGATGGCACCACGGCCACCGAACTCGCTGGTAGTCCCCTCTACCCCCAGAACCTCACCATGTACAACGGATCCCTGATCTTTACGGGTGATGCCACTGTTCTCTCTGTGTGTTCTGTTTCTGAAACGAGTTGTGGTCTTCCGGGTGGCACGTTTGCCTTCGACGGAACGCGCTTCACAACCATCTCGGGCGTTCCCGACTCGGCCGGCGCATTCGTGACCTTCCAGGGTCGCCTGTACTTCACCGACGGTAGTGAGTGGAAATACATTGAGCCAGCCTCACTCGCGGACACGGGCATTGACGCTGCGAGTGCGGTAACCCTCGGGTCGATGGGTGCTCTCGCCATCGCTCTGGGGCTCGTTGTCACTGCGTTCTTGCGGGCCCGCAGGAAGATACCTAGTCTGTAATTTCCTCAAAGACGAGAGTCGCTTGGATGCGGTCTCCGCCGCCCATGCCCTTGCTCCCCGAGGCCGTTGTCGTAATCGTGTGCAAACGATAACCCTTGGCTGCTTGAGTATTGATGGCACTTTCAAGCTCGGTCAGATTTTTTGAACCACTACCAATGAACTTCTCCTTCAAGACAATCTGAAGGATTACGTAGTTCGGGCCTTCCCCATTAGATTTCCCCATTATTAACTTCCCCCTTGATCATTCGGAACTAGGCCAACATACATCTCAATGACCTAGTTCAGGATTGCTTTCTGGCTTGAGCCTAGCGAACCGCCGCTGAGGGGTACAGGCAAGGTGTTTCCCCCTAGAGTGAGCACCATGACTCGAGGAACTGGAGAAGGCATGCCCAACGTTGACATCGTCAATGAGGCTCTGAAAATTGAGCTCACTGGCTCGGAGAAATTCGCTGCTGTTTCTGGCAACCTCAGCTTTCCGATTGCGCACGTCACGGCCGTGCGCGTAGACGAAGACATCGTTGAGCACCTCGGTTTGCGGGCACCGGGGGCCCACCTGCCCGGACTCTTTGCGGCCGGAACCTATTTTTACGACGGGGATCGTCAGTTCGTCTACTGGCACCATGACGAGATCCCTGTCGTTATCGAACTGACCGACGAGAAGTATGACCGGATCATTCTCGGCGTGCCCGGTACTCAGGCGGATGCTGCGGCGCTCGTCGCGCGCATCTCGAAAGGATAGCCGCGCCGCGGTTTCGATACGCGCCTGCGGCGCTACTCAACCAGCGGGAGCGCGCCTGCGCTACTCAACCAGCGGGCCTGCCTGCGCCCGGTAGAATTGAGGCATCCTTCCCCTCGATTCAGACGGAGCCCACATGCCCATCATCGTCGTCGAGGTCATGCCCAAAGCCGAGCTTCTTGACCCCGCGGGCAAGGCAGTTGCGGGGGCGTTGACCCGACTCGGCCACTCCGCGTTCACGAACGTCCGTAT
>CANFVD010000071.1 GCA_947450345.1 Actinomycetota bacterium | reverse complement strand
GCGCCGGCGCTCTTGGGCAGGATCACCGTTCGGGCACCGAGCTCGGCGGCGACCATACCCACGTTGATGCCCGAGGCACCTCCGCCGGCAACGAGCACAATCTCGCGCGTATCGATACCCTTCGACACCGTCTTTTCCCGAATCGCCGTGACGATGTTGTCAACGGAAATGCGCATGGCGGCAATTGCCGCGGCTTCCGTTGTCATGCCCAGTCGCCCGGCGAGATCGGCGATTGCCGCCTCGGCGTCGGCCTTCTTGAGTTCAAGGCGTCCGCCGAGAAAGTTGGACGAGTCGAGATAGCCGAGCACGAGTGCGGCATCCGTGATGGTGGGTTCGGTTCCCCCTCGGCCGTAGCAGACGGGACCGGGCTCAGATCCCGCGCTCTGCGGACCGACCTGCATGAGACCGCCCGAGTCAATGCGAATGATGGAGCCGCCACCGGCGCCAATGCTTTCAATATCGACGGACCGCGTGCCGGTGATGTCGCCGATCCACTTGCCGCCGAGCCACGTCTCGTTGGTGCGCTCGATGCGACCCGCTTGAATGACCGACAGGTCGAATGTCGTACCACCCATGTCGGTGACCAGAACGGTGTTGCCTGCCGCACCGCCCGGCACGTCTCGGTCTACCTCACGCACCGCGGCCACGGGTGCGAGCGACGGACCCGATCCGATGGAGTACACGGGCTTGGCCGCGATGCGGTCCGCACTCCAGCCGCCACCGTAGGACGTGGAAATCAGCAGACTACCGGTGAAGCCCGCCTCGTCGAGGTCTGATTGCAGGTCGCCGAAGAACCTCTGCATCGCCGGCTTGAGCGACGCGTCGATGGCCGTGGATGACGCACGGCGATACTCGCGGATACTGGGATTCACCTCGTGTGACAGCGTGACGGGAATGCCGGGTAACTCCTCGCCCAGTATCTCGGCCACGCGACGCTCGTGAGCAGGGTTGGCAATCGACCACAGGAGGCTGATGCCGACGGCTTCGACGCCGGCGGTTGCACAGGCCTGCGCTGCAGCGCGCACCGACTCCTCGTTAAGAGGGATATGCACGCTCCCGTCGGCCAACATACGCTCGTCGATCTCGAACGTGAGGTGCCGCGGCACAAGCGGCGGTCGGAAGTGCATGCGGCGGAACGGGTCCGGCTTGCCCCCCTCGCGCAGCAGGAGGATGTCGGGAAAGCCGTTCGTCACAAGAAGCGCCGTCTTTGCCGTGCGTGCGGTGACCACCATGTTGGTTGAGCGCGTGGTTCCGTAGTTGATCTGAACGGACTGGCGGATAAGGTCGGCCACCTCAACGCCGATGGTGGCGGCAATGTCGATGAGTCCCTGCTCGATGGCGAGGTAGGCGCGATCACGAGTGGTGAGCGCCTTCGACATGTAAATCTGGCTGTTGGCGTCCTTCACCACGACATCGGTAAAAGTGCCGCCGGTGTCTACAGAAATCCGATACACGATGCCTCCTCGCAGGTCACGTCGTGCTGAGACCACGGTGACCGCGGTGTCCCCTTCGACTCTGTCACCTCGGTGGCGACACGAACAACGCCCAGCGTGTGTCAATATGAGACCCGCCGCGGCTGGCAGCGTGATCGCCCCGTGCAAGCACGCCGGCGCATATGCGACACGCGGTTGGCTAGGCTTCTGGGCGTGAACCCCTTGGACAACACCTGGCTCCTGTTGGCCTATCTCTCACCGCTGATTGTGGTGATGACCATCATCGACATCCGCGGATCGCTCTACGGGCGTCGCATTCTGCATTTACCCAAGGGCAATTTCGTGCGGCGACTGGTTCTCGAAGCACTCGACCCCGTGATGGAGTTGCTGTTCATCGGCGCCGTGCTGTGGCGCGACCTCACCACAGATCCGTGGCACGTGCTCGCCGGCGCCGTGGGTATCGTGGGCGGCTACTTTCTCGCCCGCTACCGTGCACGGATCATGTATGTGCGCCCACTGCCGGAATACCAAGCCATCATCGTTCGCCGCAGTTTTGCCGAATACATCGTCGTCGTGTTCCTCATCACGGTGAAGCTACTCTCCGAGAACACCACGCTGCACAACTACGCGGTCAGCCTGTTCATCACGGCGGGACTCCTGCTCCTACTTTCAGAGTCGGCACTGCGCATTGGCATGATCTACCGCCGCTACCGTCGCGAAACGGTGGATGCGCGCGCCGCCATCCGCGTCCTCAAGAAGGTCGCGAAAACAACCTCACCGTAATCTAGCTGCGCGCGAAGCGGTCAAGCACCTCGACGAGCTTGTCCTGCTCGGAGAAGAACACCATGTGGTCCGAATCAATTTCGACTGTCTCGGTAACCGGGGTGGCAGCAGCCATCTTGCGCTGCAAGGGCAGTGGAATGGCCAAGTCTTGGAGAGCGAAAATGTAACGGCGCGTCAGTGGTCGGTCATCGGTGATGTTCACGGGGTTGGTGAACGGAATGATCGGCTGCGACTCGATGCTCTCCGGGGGAACCGTGGCCAGCATCTCGGGCGACGTCGTGTTGAAGAGCGCAATAGGGGCAGCCTCGGGCGGGAATGTTCCCATGGGGGGCTCGCCGGCCACCACCATGTTTGCCTGCACCTGATCTCCGGCACCCTCGGGGGTTCCCGCGAGGTCCAACAACGACTGGCCGTTACGGGGCAGGAACGCCGTGAGGTAAATCACCTGGGCAAGTTCGCCGCCAGCGGCAACAAAGTCGTCTGCGGCCTGCGTGACGACCATGCCACCCATCGAGTGGCCCACGAGCACTGCTGGCTCCGGGCGCGAGCGCAGCTGCTCAACCGTGCGGTCGGCATAGGCCTGCATCGTTACTGCTTCTTTGGGCGTGGAATCCTTGCCCTGAGCCGGGAGGTCGAAGACCTCAACCGTGTGACCCTTGCTCTCCAACGCCTGCACAAACGACACGGGCCAGGTTGTTGCGTTGCCCATGGCTCCGTGAACCAAAACAAGTCGTGCCATGATTTTCCTTCTCACTGTTGGGTGTCGAACCACGGACGTGGCTCGACAAAGTTCTGAGTTTGTCGAGCTTAGCTGCGGGCAAACCTGTCAATGATGTCGACAAATTCATCCGTGCGCGAGAGGAATGCTGAGTGATCCGTATCAATCTCAGCGACCTCGACGATGCTGGCATGCTGTGCAAGCTTCCGCTGAAGCGGAGTCGGTAGGGCCTTGTCTTTACCGGTAATCACGTAGCGTCGAGTGATCTGTCGGCTGTTATCAATGCTCACCGGCATCACAAAGGCCAGGATGGGCTGAGGTCCCAGGCGCTCAGCCGCCGCTTGGGCAACGGCAGGGTCGCACTCGCCATAGAACGCGGCGATAGCGTGCTCGGTGGACAAGACTCCAATGGGCGGTTCGCCCGACACCTGAACATTCGCCTGCACCATGTCTCCCGCACCTTCCGGGAGACCCGCAAGATCAACCAAACTTTGGCCGTCCTCCGGCAGGAACGCCGAGGCGTAGATGACCTGGCTCAGTTCGCCACCTCCGGAAAGAAAATCATCGGCGGCCTGAGTGACGACCATGCCGCCCATGCTGTGTCCCACCAAGACAGCTGGTTCGGCGTCAGACTTCAGCTGGTCTACCACCCGGTCGGCATATGCCTGGAGGGTGACCTGTTCGAGCGGCGTTGTGTCGGCACCGTGTCCGGGAAGGTCGAGGGTTTCAACGCGATGTCCGCGCGACTCAAGACTCGCTTTGGCACCGTCCCAGCAGGACTTCTCGTGAAATGCTCCGTGAACAAGGACAATCCGCGCCATGAGAACCTCTTTCGTTGTGTCGACCGTGACCCAAAGTACATCTAGGTGTGACTTTACTGGTGCACCCGCCCGGCAACAAGGGGCGACGGACCCACGGCATTTTGGCGCGCAATTCATATGTCGGGGCGCACATTGTTTGATTGACTGAGGGTCGTGACCTCAGCCACGTCCGACAACAAGACCGCCCTGCCCGACAAGCGTGCGATCATCCGTGGGCGTTTTCTCGTCTTTGCCGGAATCGTGGTCGTGGCCTTTGGTCTGCGCTCGGCAGCCACCGCCGTGTCCCCCATCCTGCTGACCATCGAGAAGGACATCAACTTCGATGCCCTCACCGTCGGACTTCTGGGCATGCTCGCGCCGTTCACGTTCGCCATTTTTGGCGCCGTTACCCCGGCATTGGCGCGACGCATTGGTTTGGAGTGGTCCATCATCCTGGCCGCCGGTGTCATTGGTGTTGGTGAAATTGCTCGCTCGCTGTCGCACGATACCGGCAGTTTTCTCGCGTGGACGTTCTTCTCATTGGCGGGCACCGGCGCGGCCAACGTTCTTCTGCCTCCCCTGGTCAAGAAGTTCTACCCCGACCGCATCGGCGGCATGTCAACCATCTACGGCTTCATGGCCGTCCTGGGAAGTGTCGTTCCGGCCTACCTCGCGGCCCCCATCGCCTCGGCGGCCGATTGGCGCACGTCAATCGCTTTGTGGGGGTACATCGCGATCATCGCGTTGGTCCCGTGGATCGGTCAAATCATTAGGGAGCGCGGACACGCCACTCCACTGGCACAGGTGTCGAACGTTGGTGTCACCGGTCGCGTGTGGCGCTCGAAGGCGTCATGGGCGATTACGGTCTCGTTCGCCATCGCCTCATTCAATTGCTACATCATGTGGGCCTGGCTTCCCGTCATGTTGCAGGAGCGCGCTGGAATGTCGGAATCGGAGTCGGGTCTCATGCTGGCGCTCTACACGGCCATGGCACTCCCCAACAGCATCATCGCCCCTCTTCTCATCGTGCGGGCAAAATCCGTTTCGCCCCTGATCGTCTTCGGCATCGCCGTCATCATCATCGGAGCGCTGGGACTGTGGTTCCTGCCCACCACGCTCACGTGGTTGTGGGTGGCTCTGAGCGGGTTCGGAGTGATCTTCTTCACGCTGACTCTCGTGCTCATCAACCTGCGAACCTCAAGTCCCGCCGGAGCCGTGGCTCTCAGCGGAATGTCTCAGGGCGTGGGATACCTCATCGGCGCCCTCGGCCCCCTCGCCGTGGGATTGATCCACAGTTTCTCAAGCGACTGGACGCTCGAGTTCATCATCATCATCGCCACGTCGCTCGTCGGCATCTTCCCGCTGATCGTGCTGCGTAAGCGGGTCATGATCGACGCCGCTCCCGAATAGGGCAGCCCTCTCCCCGCTCGTCGGGCGCGGTGATGCAGTAACGAATGTGGGGTTAGCGACCCTGGTTGCGGCGGTCGCGACGGTTCATGGGCGGTGCGTCGCTCTCGACCCGCTGACCAAATGCTCCACGGCCACCGCCCTGCTGTGCCGGCTGACCCGTGGGCTGGGTGCGCTCGGGAGTCAGCGGCTGACCTGCAGCTGCGGCTTGACGAGCCCGCGCCGTCGCTGCCTGCTCAACCCGTCCGCGCTCGTCGCGAATCTCGGCACGGCCATCTTCGTCGGGAGCGGTGTAGCTGAGCTGGCTGGGTGCTCCACTTCCGTCGAGCCCCTTCGCCGCAATGCTCGGATGGCTGGGATCGCCCTCGGCCACCTGAACCTGCACCTCGAGGTTGTAGAGGAAACCGACGGACTCGCTCTTGATGCCGTCCATCATGGCCGAATAGAGCGCAAACCCTTCGCGCTGGTACTCGACCAGCGGGTCGCGCTGAGCCATGGCACGCAGGCCGATGCCGTCCTTGAGGTAGTCCATCTCGTAGAGGTGGTCACGCCAACGGCGGTCGATGACCGAGAGCACCACACGACGCTCGAGCTCCCGCATGGCGGGCTCGCCGAGGGTTGCCTCGCGTCGCGCGTAGGACAAAGAGGCGTCCGACTGAATCTCGCGACGCATGAACTCGCGGTTGACGCGGCCCTTGGTGCCGGCCTCCGCAATCACCTCGTCGATGGTGATCGAGACGGGGTAGATGGTGCGCAGCTCGGTCCAGAGGGCGTCGAAGTCCCAATCGTCTCCGTTGCCTTCGCCGCAGTGCACGGTGATGGCCTCATCGATGACATCGGAGATGAAGTCGAGTGCGCGGTCGCGCAGGTCGTCACCCTCGAGGATGCGGCTGCGGTCGTGATAGATGGCTTCCCGCTGACGGTTGAGCACGTCGTCGTACTTGAGCACGTTCTTGCGCACCTCAGCGTTGCGGGCCTCAACCTGCGACTGGGCGGAACGGATAGCGCGCGACACAATCTTGGACTCGATGGCCGTGTCGTCGAGGCCGCGACCCATGAACGACTCCGCCATGCCCGAGTTGAACAAGCGCATGAGGTCGTCGGTGAGCGAGAGGTAGAAGCGGCTCTCGCCGGGGTCACCCTGACGACCCGAACGACCGCGGAGCTGGTTGTCGATGCGGCGGGATTCGTGACGCTCGGTACCGAGGACGTAAAGACCGCCGGCAGCAATAACCT
>CANFVD010000070.1 GCA_947450345.1 Actinomycetota bacterium | reverse complement strand
GGGTGTGGCGGGCTCCGCAACCGCGGGGACCTCTTCGAGAACTCCCGAAATCTTCTCGAGGGCACTGCCGGCGCTCTGCATCCCGTTATAGAAGAACGCCAGGTCGGCGACGGGATCAAAGATTCGCCGGACGTAGAGCACCGCCGCCAGCAGCACACCAACTTCCATGCCCCCGTCAAGAACGCGCAGGGCTCCCATGAGCAGCACGATTGCCATCACCAGATTGGCGACGAGCTTGAGTCCCGGATCAAAGATGCCGAACAGGGCGATGACCGTTTGATTCGCCATGCGGTAGTTATCGACCTCAGCACCGTACGTAACCTCGTTGTGCTTCTCGCGGCGGAAGGCTTTGACGGCGCGAATGCCGGTCATCGTCTCGACGAATTGAACGATCAGGCGGGCCGAAAAAACGCGCGATGCCCGGAATGCTTTTCGCGACCTGTTGGAGAACCACCACGTAAAGAAGAAGAGGGGAACGAAGGAAATGAGGACGGGGAGCATGCTTTGTGGATCGAGCGCGATCAATGCGGCTGCCGTGAAGACCATAAACAGCACACCACTCACGAGGTCTTCGATGCCGGAATCCAGAAACTCGCGCAGTGTGTCGAGGTCGCTGGTTTGTCGGGCGATAACGCGCCCCGAAGTGTACTTCTCGTGAAAAGACATGCTCAGGGCTTGGGTCTGCCGGAACAGGCGCACGCGCAGGTGATAGATGACGCGCTGACTAATGCGTGCGGAGATTCGAAAGTACCCTGATCGAAACAGGCCGCCGAGCAGCCCAACACCGATGTAGGCGCCAGCAATCAGTAGAACGGGTCCCCAGTCGCCCGAGCCGGTGAGCGCCGGAAGGGCTTGGTCGATACCGAGGGCAATCAGCGCGGGGCCGGCAACCGATCCGAGCGTGCCCAGCACAATCAGAATGCCGCTGCCGACGACGGACCACTTGACGGGACGCACCAGCTCGCCCGCCAACCGCGCGCTGCGGGCGCGGAGGCGTTTATTTTCAGCGCGCGTAAAGTCGTTGCGTTCTTCGCCGCTGACGCCGGTCACGCTCATGGCAGGAGCCCCCGAATACCGTCGCTTCCTTCGACCTCGCCCAGTTGTTCCGCCCCGGCCTCGATGATGGCTTCGTTCTCAGCGGTGGCGTCGGGAATATCTTCGGGCTCGTTACTCTCCGACGAGATGATGTGTTGGTAGAGAGCAGACCGCGCCATCAGTTCGGCGTGGGTGCCCACCTCAGCGATGCGGCCCTCGTGCAGCACCGCAACGCGGTCTGCCAGCATCACCGTTGAAGGTCGGTGCGCCACGATCAGGGCCGTTGTTGTGGCCAGAACCTGACGCAGGGCAGCTTCAACCTGCTGCTCTGTTGTCACGTCGAGGGCCGAGAGAGGGTCGTCCAGCACGAGTACCGCCGGCTGCGTCACGATAGCGCGAGCAAGGGCGAGCCGTTGACGCTGGCCGCCCGACAGGCTGAGTCCCTCCTCGCCAATCTTCGTGTCGACTCCCTCAGGAAGGGAGTAAACGAAATCCGCTTGGGCGATTGTTATCGCCTGCGCGAGGAGGTGTTCCGCGTTCGCCTTGTCGACCTCTCCCTCGGGGAACACCAGATCGGGCCGCCCCAGCAGCACGTTCTCGCGGACAGACATAGAGAAGAGTGTGGCGTCCTCGAAGGCCATTGCCACGCGGGACCGCAAGTCGGCCAAGCGCGCATCGCGAATGTCGACGCCATCGACCAAAATGCGCCCCGACGTCACGTCATAAAGCCGCGTGGTCAGCCCGGTCAGTGTGGTCTTGCCCGAGCCGGTGAGCCCCACGAGGGCCATGGTCTCACCGGGACGAACCTCGAGGGTGAGGTTTCTGAGCAGCGGTGTCGCACCCTCGGGCGCGTCGGCAAACCCAAACGACACGTTCTCGAAGACCAAGGAACCGCTTTCCGCGGGTAGCTCCTTCGGATCGACAGCCTCTTCGACGCGCACCGGCTCATCGATGACTTCGAAGAAACGGTCGAGGGCGGTGCGCGCATCAATGGTGAGCTGTAGCAGGAAACCGATGGAGTCCAGCGGCCAGCGCAACACGGCAGCTGTGGTGAAGAACGCGAACAGCACTCCAACGGTGATCCCGCCGGTGGAGACGAGGTAGATGCCCGCAACGAGCGAGAGCGCGTAAGCAACGGACTCGAGGACCGTGAGGCCCAGTGTGAAGTTGCCGATGACCACGCCCTTGGACGTTTCGGTTATCCGTAGTCGCTTGGCGCGCGCGGAGAATCCGTCGAGGGCGAAGGTGCTCCGTCCGAATGCCTTGAGCACGCGGATGCCGTGAACCGACTCCTCAACGTTGGTGGCCACGTCACCCGCCTGATCCTGAGCGGATCGAGAGAGGGAGAAATATCGAAGTTCGAACCGAACACCAAAAAACAGCATCGGGAGCGAGCACACGGTGAACACGGCGCCCATCACCGGGTTCCACACGAACAGCATGGTGAACCCCGCGACAATCGTGATGACGTTGACGGTGAGCATGACAAACCCAAACGAGATCCAGCGCCGCACGGTGCTGATGTCGCTCATGGCTCGAGAGAGCAATTGCCCACTCTGCCATTTGTCGTGGAAGGCCAAGGGAAGTTGCTGTAGGTGATTGTGGATGGCCTTGCGCATGGCACCATCCACGTGCGTTCCGGGCTTGAGCACGAGCCAGCGCCGCAGGGCAATCAAGATTGCCTCCAGAACGCCGAGCGCCGCGATGAGGCCGACGGCCGGAAAAATCTGCGCGGGATCGTTCGTGGTGAGGGGCCCATCAACAATCCACGACAGGACGACGGGAATGGCGAGGGCCACGAGAGCGCCGATGATGGCGTCGATGATTCCCAGTGTGAGCCGCGTGTACGACCCCTTCACGAAGGGGTGAAGACGCAACAGCGTCGACACTGTCCGGGGACGGCGAATCGAGTCGTCGGCAGCCACGGCTGCGCTATCGCTCGATGTCATTGCGGTATTCCTCCAACCATGAGGCTACCGCGCCACGGGGGGACGCTTTAGTGTTCATGGTGTGAGGGAATACGGACGTTCAGACGACACGGGCTTCGGGGCGCCGTCTCACGAGCAGTCGGACGAGGACATCAGCGGCCAGTTCTTGGTCTCGTCAGAAACCTTCAGCACGCGGGGACTGCGGGGGGCGGACCGCGTCGAAAAGTGGGAACGCCACAATGCGCGCGCGCTCCTGGGTCTGGCGGCGAAAAGCATTGACGAAGATCCTCTCGACGCCACAGAGATTAACCTTCATTTGCCGAGCCTTCACCTCGCGCATGTGAGCGCAAACGCGCACGTGATTGAACGCACCGCCGCCCACATCCGCAAGACACCCGCCGATTCGATCGTGATGTATTTCGCGCTCTATGGGGACGCGTTTTTCTACCACCGCGGCGGGGTGCGCACCCTCGGCCCCGGGACAGCAATTCTCTGGGATACAGACCGGCCCTTCATGCGCGGTTTTGCGAAGGGCCTGAAAGAGCTCGTGCTCGTGGTCCCCAAACCGCTGTTCGCCGAAATTACGGATGACGCGATTCCTCACCGAGGCGACCCCTTCGTGAGTACTTTTGGCACCTCGCGCCAGGCCAACGAGTTCACGACGCAGATTGCCACAACGATGTCAGATGCGATTCGGGAACCCGGTGGTCGGGGTCTTCTTGAGACTGAGCGCGAGGTGGTGGATTTGTTGCGCGGTCACTTTGGCGGGGCCACCGCCACCGGCGCGTCGACCCAGTTTCGTTTGGTGAGCCGAATCGCACAGCGACACCTCCGCGACCCCGCCCTGTCGGCGACCATGTTGGCGCACCTCGCAGGGGTCAGCCCGCGACAACTCTCTCGAATCCTCTCTGCCGGCGGGTACACCCTGCCGGTTTTGTTGCTCGAGCTTCGTTTGGAACTCGCCATGCGGGTTCTCCTGTCCGAGCGGGGCCAGCAGATGAAGATCAGTGATGTGGCGACTTATTGCGGCTTCTCGTCGTTGCCACATTTTTCGCGGGCGTTTCGTGCCCATTACGGTTTCTCGCCGTCATCGGTTGACGCCCGGCAGGATGCTCAACTCCGCAAATTTGCTTGACAATTATCGCCAACTATTTGAGGATTTCGGACATCGGTTCGACCCAGACCGTCAGGGGTGACACTCTCAGAAACAGGTCAGCGTGAGGGCGCGCTGCGATCTTCTGTGGAGGAAATGACGTCATGGCCGTTTTCAACGATGGAATTGAAGAAACCGAGGTTCCCACCGAGGCAATCGTCGAAACCGACGTGGTCATCATCGGATCGGGCCCTGCGGGAGCGAGCATGGCGCTGGCCCTGTCTCGGCTCGGCGTGAAGAACATCATGCTCACCAAGTACCGCTGGACGGCAAACACGCCTCGCGCCCACATCACGAACCAGCGTTCCATGGAGTTCTTCCGTGAAATGGGCATCGAAGACCAGGTCAACGCTGAGGCCACCCCGCACCACATGATTGGTGACACTGTTTTTTGCACGTCCATTGCGGGCGAAGAATTGGGCCGCATTCTCACTTGGGGAACCCGCCCGGACCGTCACGCAGACTACGAGTCGGCATCGCCCACGCTCAACTGCGACATTCCGCAGACCTACCTCGAGCCCATCCTCGTCAAGAACGCCATGCGCGAAGGTACGCTGGCCCGCTTCTCGAGCGAGTACATCAGCCACGTGCAGGACGCTGACGGCGTGACCGTGACGGTACTCGATCGCGTGACCGGAGCCCACTACATGATTCGCGCGAAGTATCTTTACGCGGCAGACGGCGGGCGTTCGAAGGTCGCCGAGGAAATCGGCCTCTCCTTCGAGGGCGCGATGGACATCGCGGGATCCATGAACATCACGTTCAAGGCCGACATCGAGCAGTTCGTGGGCCACCGCCCCTCCGTCCTGTACTGGGTGGTCCAGCCAGGGGCCAACGTGGGTGGCATCGGAACCGGACTCGTGCGCATGGTTCGGCCGTGGAATGAGTGGCTGATTGTGTGGGGCTACGACATCAACCAGCCGGCGCCGGAGATGAACGAAGAAGTGGCGACGCAGATTGTGCGCAACCTGTTGGGCATGCCCGACCTCGAGGTCGAAATTCAGGGCTACTCGCTCTGGGGCGTTAACGAGATGTATGCCACGCACCTGCAGAAGGGCCGCGTCTTTTGCGGCGGAGACGCCGTTCACCGTCACCCGCCGAGCAACGGCCTGGGGTCGAACACCTCGGTACAGGATTCCTACAACCTGGCGTGGAAGATCGCCTCGGTTCTCAAGGGCTATGCCGGCCCCGAGCTGCTCGACACGTACTCACCCGAGCGTGCTCCCGTGGCAAAGCAGATTGTTCTTCGTGCCAACAAGTCGGCCCGCGAATTCGCCGACATCTTCACTGCTCTCGGCTTTGACAAGGCCAAGAACGAGCAGGAGATGGCGGAACAGGTTCGTAACCGCAAGGACAACACCCCGGAAGCGCGCATGAAGCGCGATGCCCTGGCCAAGGCCCTCCAGCTCAAGGACTACGAGTTCAACTGTCACGGCGTAGAAATGGGGCAGTTCTACGAATCCTCCGCGGTTCTCTCGGACGGCTCGAAGAAGCCCGCACCCACGCGTGATCCCGAACTGTACTACCAGCCCTCAACTGTGCCGGGTTCGCCCCTTCCCCACGTATGGGTGGGAGACAACCTTTCAAAGTACTCAACCCTTGACCTGTGCCCGAGTTCGCAGTTCACCCTGATCACGGGAATTTCCGGAGACCCGTGGGTGGGAGCAGCGAAGAAGGTTGCCGCCTCGATGGGCATCCCGCTCGAGGCCGTTGTCATCGGCCCCGGTCGCGCGGTGACCGATCTGTACTTCGACTGGGAGCGCATGCGTGAAGTCGACGAGGACGGCGTGCTGCTCGTGCGTCCCGACAAGATCATCGCGTGGCGTTCGCAGAGTCTCGTGGCAGATCCCGAGGCAGCCCTCACCGACGCCCTCACATCAGTACTCAGCCGAAAGAAGTAGAACCGGTGGCACTCCGTTTCGCGCACGACACCCTGGGGCAACGACTGCTCTTTGGCAGTGGCATGGCCGCACAGCATGTGGCCGAAGAAGTGGCGCGCCTCGGGGCTTCCCGCATCATGCTGATTGCGGCCGTGTTTGAGAAGGAGATTGCCGACGCCGTGATGTCGGATGTCGCAGTTCACGTGACCTACACCGATGTGGTGCAGCACGTGCCGATCGAAAAGGCCGAGGATGCCCGGCGGGTAGCCACCGAAAACGGCGTCGACCTTCTCGTGTCCGTCGGCGGCGGTTCAACCACGGGCCTCGCCAAGGCCGTCGCGCTCACCACCGGGATTCCCATCATCGCCGTGGCCACGACCTACGCGGGTTCGGAGGCCACCAACGTGTGGGGGCTCACGGAGGCCGCGCGCAAGACCACGGGTGTCGACGCTCGCGTCTTGCCGGTCACGGTCATTTACGACGCCGAACTCACCTATTCGCTGCC
>CANFVD010000069.1 GCA_947450345.1 Actinomycetota bacterium | reverse complement strand
TCACCGAACTTCGGGATCTCCATCTCGATCCAGGTGTGCTCCGACAACGGAATCCACGGACTCGGCGTGCCTGCGTCACGCACCACCGACGCGCACGCCAGCGCCACCGAATCGAGCGCATCAATTTTGTTCACGGCGTTGTGCACCACGAGCGTGGCGCAGAACGCTGCTTCCTGCCCGTCTCTCATGGATTCACGACCATAGGGTCAACCGTAGTGGCGAAAATGAAGTGCCAGCCAAACCACCACCACGCTGCGATCATGCCCACCCGCGCCGTGCGCGAGGTCATGACCTTCTCGAGCATGTCGTCCACGGGCGCCAGGCGGTCGGGGCGTGACCGGGCAATCAGGTCCGTCAAGATCATGCCCGCGACAATGGCCAGGTAGACGGCAATCACGATGTTCCGGGTCATCGCGAGTCACCGCCCGACGGCCGAGATGCGGGCGACGCGGGCCGCTTGGTCCATACGCGGAGGAGCACAAGCCCCACCGCGAGCCAGAGGCCAATGAAGATGACCTTACCCACGGGCCACTCCAAGAACGGATCGAGTAAGACGGAGATGGTGGGATAGACGTCCGTGCCGCCCGGCAGATAGGTGCTCAGTACAAACATGAGCGCCTCCCACAGGCACAGGCCGACACCCAGCGCCGACCACACGATGGCCGAAGCGCGATACGCGCGGGCGGGGTGTTCGGGACGCACCGCAGCAGGTGACCAGGCCAAGACCAACGCCGTCACGCCGATGAGCACCATTGCCACCAGGTCGACAACACCGTGGCGCGGCGCGATGACCAAGACGATGCCGATAGCGATGACGAGCGTCAACGTGACCCAGCGCGGCGCGACCAGCGTTCGGCGCGTGATGCGCAGTCGACCGCCGAGGATGGTGTCGAGGATCAGGAGAAGCGTGAGCGCGGTGAAGAGAACGCCGTCAACCCAGGCGCCTCGCCACAGCTGAAAGCCGGACATGATGGCCAGCACGACAATCCAGAGCACGGTACCGATGCGCACAGCACGGCGGACGGGACTCATGAGTATCGCGGATTAATTTTGAGGGAAACCGAGGTTGATGCCGCCGTGACTGGGGTCGAGCCAACGGCTCGTGACCGCCTTGGCGCGTGTGTAAAAGTGCACGCCCTCGATGCCGTGCACCTTGGTGTCGCCGAACAGTGACTGCTTCCAGCCGCCAAACGAGTGATAGGCAACGGGCACGGGAATCGGCACGTTGATGCCGACCATACCCACCTGGATTTCGTTCTGGAATCGGCGGGCAGCTCCACCGTCATTGGTGAAGATGGCCGTGCCGTTGCCAAACGCTCCCGAGTTGATGAGGTTAACACCCTCGTCGTAGCTGGCCACACGAACGATGCTGAGCACCGGCCCAAAGATCTCCTCGGTGTACACGGTCGACGACGTGGGTACGCGGTCGAGCAGCGTGGGCCCGAGCCAGAAGCCCGCGGCGTCGGCATCCACCTCGATGCCACGGCCGTCCACGACAACGGTGGCACCGTCCTTCGCGGCCACGTCGATGTAACTCGCGACCTTGTCGCGGTGCGCCTCAGTGACCAGCGGACCCATGTCGCACGAGCGACGGCCGTCGCCAACGACGAGCTTGGCCATGCGCTCGGTGAGCTTGTCGATGAGCACATCGGCCACCGGCTCAACGGCCACAACAACAGAGATGGCCATGCAGCGCTCGCCCGCCGAACCGAATCCGGCGTTGATGGCCGAGTCGGCAACCAGGTCGAGGTCGGCATCCGGCAGAACGAGCATGTGGTTCTTGGCGCCGCCGAGTGCCTGAACGCGCTTGCCGTTGGCCGCACCGGTTTCGTAAACGTATTTGGCGATGGGCGTGGACCCGACGAACGAGACCGCGGCAACATCGGGGTGAGTCAGCAGTCCGTCGACGGCCTCCTTGTCACCGTTGAGCACCGTGAAGACGCCGTCTGGCAAGCCGGCTTCTTTCAGAATCTGTGCCAGCCAGATGGCAGCCGAGGGATCCTTCTCGCTGGGCTTGAGCACGACCGTGTTGCCGGCCGCGATAGCCACGGGAACGAACCACAGCGGAACCATGGCAGGGAAGTTGAACGGACTGATGACGCCCACCACGCCAATGGGCTGCCGAACCGTGTACACGTCGACGTTGGTGGAGGCGTTCTCGGAGTAGAAGCCCTTCAGCAGGTCCTGGATGCCGCACGCGAACTCCACGACCTCCTGCCCGCGCGTAATCTCGCCCAGTGCATCGGAGAGCACCTTGCCGTGCTCGCTCGTGATGATCTCAGCCAGCTCGCCCTTGCGGGAGTTGAGCAGCTCACGGAACGCAAACATGACCTGGGTGCGCTTTGCCAGCGAGGCGTCGCGCCACGCGGGGAAGGCGAGGGCTGCCGACTCGATCGCGGCATCAATCTCGGCACGATTGGCGAGTCCCACGTTCTTCGTTGCCACGCCGAGGGCGGGGTCGAATACGGGAGCCGTGCGGCCAGAAGTACTGGGTACGGGTGCGCCATTGATCCAGTGGGGAATGAGCGGAAGATCAGACATATCAATTCCTTGGTGTGGGTACTACGAATCTAGCCGGTGTGGCACGCCAGCGCCGAAGTGCCTGGGTGGTGCGGGCCGAGGCACACAGGCGGTCGTGGCAACCCGACAGTGTCGGTGGCCGGTGACACACTAAACACATGGACATTGTTGCGCTTCTTATTGGGCTCGTTGTTGGTCTCGTCGTGGGATTCCTCGTGGCGTGGATCGTGCGCGGATCACGGGCGACCCAGAACGGCGATGCGTCGCTCGGTGTGCGATTGGCTCAGGCCGAGGCCGTAGGCATGGAACGCCAAGCCCAGATTGATGCGCTCGCGCAGCGCAACAAAGACCTGGTCGATCAGCAGGAGCGGGATGCCCGCGTGGTTGCCGAACTCACGCCGATCAAAGAGGTGCTGCACCAGATGACCGTCAAGGTCAACGCCATGGAGAACGAACAGAAGCAACAGCACGGCCTCATCACGCAGCAGCTCACCGACAGCCGACGCGCGGGCGACGAACTGCGCGCCACCACGGAATCGCTGGCCAGCGCGCTGCGCTCCAACAACGTCAAGGGTCAGTGGGGCGAGGCGCAGCTGCGCCGCATCGTTGAGGTGGCCGGTCTGCTCGAATTCGTCGACTTCTCCACGCAAGAGACCACGAGCACCGAGGGCGGCAAGATTCGCCCGGACATGACCATTCGCCTTCCCGGCGGTCGCACCATCCTGGTGGACGCCAAGGTGCCGTTTACGGCATATCTCGAAGCCAGCCAGATTCCCTCCAACGCCGCCGGCGAGCAGGGCGCTCAACGCGAGAAGCTGCTCAAGGATCACGTCAAAGCGTTGCGCGCGCACATCGACAGCCTCAGTGGCAAGGCCTACTGGGACGGCTTCGACGGTGCCTCGGAGTTCGTGGTGGCATTCGTGCCCAGCGAATCGCTGCTCTCGGTGGCGCTCGAACTCGACCCCACGATTCTCGAATACGCGTTCACCAAGCGCGTGGCCTTGGCCTCGCCGGTCAACCTCTGGGCCGTGCTCAAGACCGTGGCCTACAGCTGGCGCCAGCAGGTGGCCGCCGAACAGGTCACCGAGATCATCAAGCTCGGCCAAGAGCTCTACAAGCGCGTGGGAGTGGTGGCCGGTCACGCCGATTCGCTTCGCTCAGCCCTCGACAAGGCAGTGAAGAGCTACAACGAGTTCGCCGGTTCGCTCGAGCGCAACATGCTCACCACCGCCAAGAAATTCCCCGGCATGGATCCCAACGTCACCCTCAAAGAGGTTCCGGCCATCGCCTCAACCACCGAGGGATTCCGTAAAGAGGAACTCACGAACAACGACTAGCCGCGTGCTCTCGGGCATGATGAGAGAACATGTCTGAGATCGCCGGAAAGCTCGCTCCCCGTCCCGTGTGGGCGGGACGGACGCTCGCGCTCATCGGCATTGTCATTGTGGCGTTCAACCTGCGCACACTGCCCGGTTCGCTCTCGCCACTCTTCTCGCTGATCCAGCAGGAGTTCTCGGTGCCGACGCTGGCCATCGGAATCATCGGGGCCATCCCGCCCGCGTGCTTCGCGGTAGCGTCGCTGGTCACACCCCGAATCGGTCGACGCATCGGCATCGAATGGGGCCTGATCGTGAGCCTCACGTTCAGCCTCGTCGGACAACTCATCAGAGTGCTCTCGCACGACTGGGTGGGCCTCGCCGTGGGCACATCCGTGGCGCTGTTCGGAATCGGCATGGGCAACGTGCTGTTGCCGCCGACCATCAAGAAATACTTCCCCGATCGCATCAGTCTCGTCACGGCCATCTATGTGAGTGCCATGACGCTGAGTGCGGCCCTGCCCCCGTTTGTTGCGGTGCCGCTGGGCAATGCCGTGGGCTGGCGCTGGGAACTGGTCACGTGGGCCGTGGTGACCTGCATCGCGTTCCTGCCGTGGCTGGCACAACTGCGCAAGGAACGACACGAGACGGGTGGAGCCGACCACCTGGGCAAACACAACCGCGTGCGGCTCAACCTGTGGCGATCCCCCACCGCAGTCGCCATTGCCCTCACCCTGGCGGTGTCATCGCTCAACGGCTACATCGTCAACGCGTGGCTTCCCACGGCGATGGTGGGCATTGCCGGTGCTTCTCCCGCAACCGCGGGACTCTACTTGGCGCTGTTTGCCATCGTGGGATTTCCCATGGCACTCATCGTCCCGGCGCTCGCCCGGCGCGTTCCGCGCACCGACATCTTTGTTTACGTGTCAGCGGCCTTTCACGTGTCGGGATATCTCGGCCTGCTGTTCGTGCCCCATATCGTCACGTGGCTCTGGATAGTGCTCGTTGGACTGGGCGGACTCATCTTCCCGCTCACACTCACGCTCATGAACCTGCGCACCAAATCGACGAGCGCATCGCTGCAGGTCAGTGGCTTCTCACAAATGGGCGCCTACACGGCAGCGTTGTTTGGTCCGCTCGTGGTGGGTGTACTGCACGAGGTGACCGGTCAGTGGACGGCGTTCCTCATCCTGATGATCGCTATCTCGCTGTGCGTCATCCCGGCCGCCATCATTCTCGGCCGCGGGCGCTTCATCGAAGATGAAGTCGGCAGTAATGTCTGACAATGGAACGTCTCAGGGACGAATTAACTCGGACAAAGGGATGTTTTGTCTATGAATCTCTATCGACTCCCCCAGTTCAAGGTCAAAATTCCAGGCGTCGTCCCGTTTGGGGATGTCGAGATTTTCCAAAGAGTCAGCCAAAACAACATCTAAGGCGTCAGCCTGCTGACCGGCCTTGATAATGGCCACGGCCCCGACTGACAACTCAAAAACCACTCCATAGTGAGTGTCAATTTCCCAATCCATGGCCTTCATGGCTGAATGGCGAATTGTTTCCTGAATGACGTAAATGTTGGAGACCTGAGAGCCACCAAATTTAAGCGATACCTCGCCGCGTTTCACCGCTTCGTCTAATCCATGATCACGTAAATCAATCTCCAAACGACCGTAATCATTTTCATCACCTTCGACCGTGCTGATGGCTGACACGAGGTGGATCCCAACAGTAGTGGCCCCCTCCATGCCCACAAACACGTTCCGCCAAGCAAACAATCGTCCAGCTTTGCCCTCTAGGGGGTCGCCCGTAACAAATCTCCATTTTTGACCCATGAGGTCATTGAGTGTCAGGAGCGATGCTTGGCTCAAGAAAGTCTCAAATAGTTTCATCTTGACCGCCCCGCGGTTTCTGGCCCGTCTGGCCACCAAAAACTTTTTATGCCCAGCGCTCGGCGAGGTAGTCGGCCTGCACGCGGCGAATGGTGCCCGACTTGCCGCGCAGGATGATGCTGTCGGTGCGAATGATCGGACCCTTGCGGCGCACGCCATCGACCATCGCGCCATCGGTCACGCCGGTGGCCACGAAGAACGTGTTGTCGCTGTTCACGAGCTCGTTGGCTTCGTAGACGTAGTCCATCTTGAGGCCCGCGTCGCTGCCGGCCTGCGCCTCGGCGTCGTCTTTGGGGGCGAGGCGTCCCTGAATGAAACCGCCCAGCGCCTTGATGGCACACGCCGTCACGATGCCCTCGGGGCTGCCACCAACGCCGATACACATGTCTATGCGCGATTCGTACCTTGCCGCATTGATGCCACCGGCCACGTCGCCGTCGAGCAGAAGGCGCGTACCCGCCCCCGCATCGCGAATCTCCTGAATGATTCCTTCGTGGCGCGGGCGATCGAGAACCGCCACCACCATCTCGCCCACGGGCTTGCCCTTTGCAGCCGCGAGCGCACGAATATTCTCGGCAATCGACTGGCGAATGTCCAAGATGCCCACACCCTCGGGGCCGGCCACGAGCTTGTCCATGTAGAAGACGCTCGACGCATCGAGCATGGTGCCGCGGTCGGACGCCGCAATCACGGAGATGGCGTTCTGGCGACCCGCACTCGTGAGGCTCGTGCCGTCGATGGGATCCACCGCAATGTCACACGCGGGACCCTCGCCCGTGCCCACCGTCTCACCGTTGAACAGCATGGGCGCGTTGTCCTTCTCGCCCTCACCGATCACAATCGTTCCCGAGAAGTCGACGGTGTTGAGAAACGCGCGCATGGCATCCACGGCCGCGCCGTCAGCGCCGTT
>CANFVD010000068.1 GCA_947450345.1 Actinomycetota bacterium | reverse complement strand
CCAGACGTGCGCAACTTTCCTGCCGCTACCGCACCAGAACCCATGCAGCCGTTGGTTGTTCCCACGGGTCCCGATGGCGGTTCGTCCAACGACATGCTGCAATTGGCTCGTCGTTTGCACGAGGAGCACGTGCGTGAGGGCATTGAGAAGCGTGACGCGCTGATTGCCGAGGGGCACGCAGCCGCGGCTCGGATCCTTGCCGATGCCGAGGCCAGCGGAAAGCAGCTTGCCGCTAACGCCGAAGTTGAACGTTCAGCTCTCGAGCAGCGTGTTGGCGCTCTGAGGGCGTTCGAGGCAGAGTACCGTGCGCGTTTGCGCGCCTACATCGAGGGGCAGCTGACCGACCTCAACACGACCGCCATTGAGCCGGCCTAGGTTGACGTCACCCACTCCCGAAAAGCCTGCGCGCGCCGCCTCCTGGCGTGTCATCGGACTTCTCCTTGGGCTGACGGCCGGCGTCGTTGCGCTTGACCAAGTCACGAAATCAATTGTCATTGCGGTGATGGTCGAGGGCGTACCTGTGCACGTCTGGTCCGACGTCGTGATTTTCGAGTTCGTGCGCAACCCCGGGGCGGCATTCTCGTTTGCCAGCGGTTCGACATGGATTTTTTCGCTTCTCGCTGCCGGGGTCACCGTCGTCATCCTGTGGAGTGCGCGCCGATTGCGCTCTGTCGGGTGGGCTGTTGCGCTCGGGCTTCTGCTGGGCGGCACCGTCGGTAACCTCTCGGATCGCCTCTTTCGCGAACCCGGCTTTGGCGTCGGCTGGGTCATTGACTTCATCAATTTGCCGTGGCTCATGCCGGCAATTTTTAACGTGGCCGACATTGCCATCACGGGAAGCGTCATCGTTCTCGTGATCATGGTCTTGACCGGCAGAAACGTTGACGGGACGCGTGGGCAACGAGAGAAGAGCACGCAGGCCACGCCATGAGCGAGGTCCGCAACGCACACATCCCCGAGGGTCTCGACGGCATCCGCCTCGATGCGGCGTTGGTGAAGATGTTTGGTTTTTCACGAAATCAGGCGGCCGACATTATTGAGGCAGGCGGTGTCACCCTCGGGAACCGTCCGGCCACCAAGTCGGACCGCGTTCAGGCGGGCAAGCCAATTCACGTGGAGTGGAGCGCCAAAGAGCCCGTTCGCGTCATTGATACCCCCGTCGAGAATCTTCGAATTGTCTTCGACGATGACGACCTCGTGGTCATCGACAAGCCGGCCGGTGTCGCCGCACATCCGTCAGTCGGGTGGACGGGGCCGACGGTCCTCGGCGCGCTTTCTGCCGCCGGGTATCAGCTCTCTACCCTCGGGGCAGCCGAGCGTACCGGCATTGTTCATCGCCTCGACGCCGGAACATCCGGACTCATGGTGGTTGCCAAGAGTGAGCGGGCATACACGTCCCTCAAGCGGGCCTTTGCGGAACGCGAGGTCAGCAAGATTTATCACGCCGTGGTTCAGGGCCACCCCGACCCGCTCGCCGGAACGATTGACGCCCCCATCGGTCGGCATCCCAAGCATCAGTTCAAGTTCGCTGTGACGAGCGACGGTAAGCCCTCGGTCACGCACTACGAAACAATCGAGGCATTTCCCGCGGCCTCGCTCCTTGAGATTGTGCTCGAGACTGGTCGCACGCATCAGATTCGGGTGCATATGGCGGCCCAGCGGCATCCGTGCATTGGCGACGGAATGTATGGCGCGGACCCCGCGCTGTCGCTACGTTGCGGGCTGACGCGCCAGTGGTTGCACGCCGTGCGATTGGGGTTCGACCACCCGTCAAGCGGCGAGCGCATGGTGTTCGAGAGCGAATATCCAGAGGATTTGTTGCACGCGCTGGATGTCCTCCGCGCCTAGGACCTTCTCGCCTCGTAGGCTAGGAGACCGGGGACACGAAGGTCCTCGCTGTTTCCTTCGGAGTGTGTGACGTGGCTGGTGAGCGCGACTCGTTCGTTCACTTACACGTTCACACCGAGTACTCAATGCTCGATGGCGCGGCACGGGTTCAGCCGCTCGTTACCGCTGCTGCAGACCTGCAAATGCCTGCGATTGCCATCACTGATCACGGCAACACTTTTGGCGCGTACGACTTTTGGCAGGCCGCCACGAATGCCGGGGTCAAGCCCATCATTGGCACAGAGGCCTATCTCACCCCCGGAACCCACCGCTCCGACAAGACCCGCGTGCAGTGGGGCGGCGGCGGCGACGATGACGTGTCCGGTGGTGGTGCGTACACGCACATGACTCTGCTGTCCTCGTCGACCGAGGGCATGCATAACCTGTTCAAGCTCTCGTCCCTTTCGTCGCTCGAGGGCTTCTATTTCAAGCCTCGAATGGACCGCGAACTTCTCAGCAGGTACTCCAGCGGTCTTATCGCGACCACCGGATGTCCCGGTGGAGAGATTCAGACGCGCCTGCGCCTTGGCCAATACGATGCGGCGCGGGATGCCGCCGCCGAGTTTCGCGACATTTTTGGAGCGGAAAACTTCTTCGTCGAGATCATGGATCACGGCCTCGACATCGAACGCCGTGTGACCGCCGATTTGCTGAAACTTGCCGCCGACCTGAACCTGCCCCTGGTCGCCACCAACGACCTGCACTACACGCACGCGCACGACGCCGAGGCACATGCGGCGCTGCTCTGCGTTCAGTCGGCATCAACCCTTGATGACCCCAAACGCTTCAAGTTTGAGTCCAACGAGTTCTATCTCAAGTCTCCAGCTGAGATGCGTCACGTCTTCACGGACTTCCCGGAGGCGTGCGACAACACGCTGTTGATTGCCGAACGATGCGAGTCTGAGTTCGCTCACCGCGACCTGATGCCACGCTTTCCGGTTCCTGAGGGTGAAACTGAAGCATCGTGGTTTGCCAAGGAGGTTGACGTGGGACTCGCTCGGCGTTTCCCCGAGGGCGTGAGTGATCAACATCGCGCACAGGCCGCCTACGAGGTCGATGTAATTACCAACATGGGATTCCCCGGCTACTTCTTGGTGGTGGCAGACTTCATCGCCTGGGCGCGCCAGCAGGGTATTCGCGTGGGTCCGGGACGTGGATCGGCGGCAGGGTCACTGGCGTCCTACGCCATGGGCATCACCGAGCTCGATCCTCTGCGCTACGGGCTCATCTTCGAGCGCTTCTTGAACCCGGACCGCGTGTCGCTTCCCGACGTTGACGTCGACTTCGACGATCGCCGGCGCGGAGAGGTCATTCGCTATGTCACCGAAAAGTACGGTGATGACCGCGTGGCACAGATTGTGACCTTTGGCACGATCAAAGCCAAGCAGGCGCTCAAGGACTCGGCGCGAGTGCTCGGCATGCCCTACTCGGTGGGGGAGAGGCTCACGAAGGCCATGCCTCGGTCCATCATGGGCAAAGACATCACCCTGACCGAAATTGTCGATCCCACCTCCGAGCGCTACAAGGAGGCAAACGATTTCCGCGCCCTCCTGAATACCGACCCCGAGGCGCGCACCGTTTTTGACACGGCCACAGGCTTAGAAAACCTCAAGCGACAATGGGGCGTTCACGCCGCAGGTGTCATCATGTCGGCAGAACCGCTCATGGAGATTGTGCCAATCATGATGCGCGACGACGGCGCCATCATCACTCAATTCGACCAGCCACCGTGCGAGGCGCTGGGGCTGCTGAAGATGGACTTCTTGGGGCTCCGCAACCTCACCGTCATTGAGGACTCTCTGGCAAACATCATGAGCAACCGGGGCGAAACGGTGACGCCCGAAACGCTGGACCTTGATGCCGATCAGAACACCTACGACCTTCTCGGCCGCGGCGACACCCTGGGCGTGTTCCAACTCGATGGCGGGGCGATGCGAGCCCTGCTCCGTCAACTCAAGCCCACCAACTTCGAGGACATCTCCGCCGTTATCGCCCTGTATCGACCGGGCCCGATGGCCATGAACTCCCACACAAACTACGCCCTGCGCAAGAACAAGCTCCAGGTAAGTGAGCCGATTCACCCGGAACTTGAGGAGCCCTTGCAAGAAATTCTGGGCGGCACGTTCGGCCTGATTGTGTATCAAGAGCAGGTGATGGCCGTGGCGCAAAAAGTCGCCGGCTTCACGCTGGGTCAAGCCGATGTTCTTCGTCGCGCGATGGGAAAAAAGAAGAAGTCTGAGCTCGACAAGCTGCAAGCCGAGTTTGAGAATGGCATGGCCGAGCGGGGCTTCAGCACGGCCGCCCAGAAGGTCCTGTGGGAAACCCTGCTTCCGTTCGCCGACTACGCGTTCAACAAGGCCCATTCGGCCGGCTACGGGGTTCTCAGCTACTGGACGGCTTACCTGAAGGCGAACTATGCCCCCGAGTACATGGCCGCGCTGCTCACGAGTGTGGGCGATGCCAAAGACAAGCTCGGAACTTATCTTTCCGAGTGCCGTCGAATGGGACTCAAGGTTTTGCCGCCGGACGTGAACGCCTCAGAGGGCATGTTCGCCGCCGTCGGAGACGACATTCGATTTGGATTGGGTGCCATCCGGAACGTGGGGGCGAACGTCGTTGAGGCCATCAAACAGACGCGCATCGAGAAGGGCGCGTTTACGTCGTTCCACGATTTCATCAAGAAAGTTCCTTTGCCGGTCGCCAACCGTAAGACCATTGAGTCGCTGATTAAGGCCGGCGCGTTTGACGAACTTGGGCATACCCGTCGCGCGCTGATGGAGATACACGAGTCGGCCATTGACGAGGCGGCGAGTTTGAAGCGCAATGAGGCCAACGGTATGGTCGACCTCTTCGGTGACCTGTTTGACGACGAATCCACCGAACCGCGCGTTCCGGAACGGCGCGAATGGACCAAGCGCGATCTGCTGGCCTTCGAGCGAGAAATGCTCGGCTTGTATGTGTCTGACCATCCGCTGGCTGGACTCGAAATTGAGCTGGCGAAACACGCCAGCCTCACCATCGACGAATTGGTGACGAGTGAGACGATCGCGGATGGCGAGTCGGTCACGATCGCCGGTCTCATCACCGAGGTTCAGCGGCGCGTGGCGCGCAACTCGGGTAAGCCTTACGCCATGGTTCAGATTGAAGACTTTACGGGCCAGCAAACAGTGATGTTCTTGGGAAAGACGTATCAAGAGTTCGGCACCGACCTGGCGACCGATGTCGTTGTGGCTATTCGAGGCCGTGTGAGTGCTCGCGATGACGGCAAAGCCATCACCGTTCAAGACATGACCATTCCTGATATTTCGCGCGCTACGGTTGCCGGACCCCTCGGTATACGCGTGGACGAGAGGCGCGCCACCACGGCCGTTATCGAATCTCTGCAAGACATTCTCACTCGGCATCCCGGTGAGACGGAGGTTCGGCTCACGCTCGTGCGTCCCGAAGCCACACGTCTCTTTGAGTTGCCCCAGCGCGTGCTCGCGAGTCCCGATTTGTTTGGCGAACTCAAGTCGCTGCTCGGTCCCGGATGCCTCGAATAGCCACCGTAGACTGAAGACATCATGATGCGAGTGCTTGATTTGCGGGGCAGTGACCGGTCCCTCGCGGGCCTGCTCTCGAGTGTGCCCCGCGCGAGCAACGACCTGTCGTCTGCCCTTGACGTGGCGTCAAACCTGATTGCCGATGTTGTCGATCGTGGCGAGGCCGCCCTTCGGGACCAGGCGACAAAATTCGATGGGGGAGCCCCCGAATCGTTCCGGGTGTCCGAATCCGAGATGTCTCGTGCCCTCGCAGAACTCGACCCTCGGGTACGCGACGGCCTGGAAGAAGCCATTGCGCGCGTGCGAAAGGTTTCACAGGCTCAGGTCCCCCCATCGTCGCTGACAACGCTCGGCCCCGGTGCGGTCGTTGAGCAACGCTGGGTTCCCGTGTCGCGGGTCGGTCTGTATGTGCCGGGGGGAAAGGCGGTGTACCCGTCAAGCGTCGTCATGAACGTCGTGCCGGCGCAAGTCGCCGGAGTGTCCTCCATCGCTCTCGTGTCGCCCCCTCAGCGTGAGTTTGGTTTTGCGGTTCACCCCACCGTGTTGGCCGCGGCGGCCCTGCTTGGCATTGACGAGGTCTACGCCATGGGTGGCGCGGGAGCTGTCGGGGCACTAGCTCACGGGGTTCCCTCGATCGGCCTCGACCCGGTAGATGTCATCACCGGACCAGGCAACATTTTTGTGGCCGCTGCCAAGAGACTGGTGCGCGGAATTGTCGGCATCGATTCCGAAGCGGGTCCCACGGAAATCTTGATCATCGCCGACGAATCTGCTGATGCCGATCTCGTCGCCGCGGATCTGATCTCGCAGGCCGAACACGACTCCCTGGCGGCCGCCGTGCTGGTCACTGATTCGGTTGATCTCGCGGACGCGGTGCAGGAACGGGTGCGGGTTCGCGCTGCCGGAACCTCTCACGCCGAGCGTGTCGCCGAGGCTCTCGACGGCCCACAATCCGCGACAATCTTGGTGGATGACCTTGCTCACGCTGTCGCGTTGAGCAATGCCTATGCCCCCGAGCACCTCGAGGTTCACGTCACGGACACGGCGGCCCTTCTGCCGCAGCTCACGAACGCAGGAGCAATCTTTGTGGGCAATGACGCTCCGGTGAGTTTGGGCGACTACGTGGCCGGCTCGAATCACGTTCTTCCCACTCTGGGGCAGGCGCGTTTTTCATCCGCACTGGGTGCCTACACGTTCCTCCGTGCT
>CANFVD010000067.1 GCA_947450345.1 Actinomycetota bacterium | reverse complement strand
GGTCATTGAACTCATCCTCGTCGCCTTCCATTGGCTCTTTACGGCGACGGGGCTCGACCCGGCCGCGGGCATCACGTGGGTATTGGCCATCGTCGGACTGGTGGTCGTGGTGCGCGCAGCCCTCATTCCCGTCTTCGTGCGACAGATTCGAAGCCAGCGAAAGATGCTGGAAGTTGCGCCCGAACTCAAGAAGATCCAAGACAAGTACAAGGGCAAGCGCGACCAGTTCTCGCGCGAGGCAATGTCGCGCGAAACCATGGCCCTCTACAAGAAGGCCGGCACGAACCCGATGAGTTCGTGTTTGCCGCTCTTGC
The DNA here is from genome assembly GCA_947450345.1 of Actinomycetota bacterium. Classification (GTDB taxonomy): domain Bacteria; phylum Actinomycetota; class Actinomycetes; order Actinomycetales; family Microbacteriaceae; genus UBA963. Next base: position 6,322 of record CANFVD010000067.1, on the reverse strand, counting down.
TGCAGATGCCCATCTTCTTCGGACTCTTCTCTGTTCTGAACGACGCGCAAGCAGGTAAGACCGGCGTCGGTGTCCTCACCCAACAATTGGCCGAGCAGTTCTCGAACGCCAGCCTCTTTGGAATCGCCCCCCTGCACAGCAGCTTTCAGAAGGCGATGGAGGCTAACCCACAACAGGTCGCGGTGATGGTTATCGCCGCCGTGATGGTCGTCCTCATGACGGGCTCGCAGTTCATCACGCAGTTGCAAATCGTGTCCAAGAACATGTCTGAGGCAACAAAGGCCAGCCCCACATTCCGCCAGCAGCGCATTCTGCTGTACATCCTTCCCCTGGTCTTCGCGTTCTCCGGCTTCACCTTCCCCATCGGCGTGATGTTCTACTGGCTGGCGTCGAACTTCTGGACGATGGGACAGCAGTTCCTCGTCATTCGTAATATGCCCTCGCCCGGTTCGCAGGCCGCGAAGGACCGCGAGGAGCGTCTCGCGCGTCGGGGCAAGCTCACCCGACCGGACGTTGAGATCGTTCAGGTTGAAGAGAAGAAGCCGCAGCGCCAACAGCCCGTGGGTAAGAACCGAGCAAAGAAGAAGGGGCGCTAGCCATGACTACGTCTGAGACCAATGACGCGACCACCGAAGCACCCGCATCACTGAGTGAGCTGGAGCGCGAGGGTGATATCGCCGCGGACTTCATCGAAGAGCTGCTCGACATCTGCGACCTTGACGGCGACCTCGACATCGACGCCCGCAATGGGCGCGCTTACGTGTCCGTTGTGGCCACCGAGGCCGGCGGTCTTGATCGTCTCGCGCGACCCGAGGCGGTGGCTGCCCTCCAGGAGCTGACGCGCCTTGCCGTTCAGAATAAGACGGGCGAATACTCCCGACTGATCATGGACGTGGGTGGCTCACGCGAAGCGCGCGAAGCCGAACTCGAGCGCTTGGTGGCCACGGCGGCCGACCGCATTGAGGGTGGAGCAGCCTCGGCCGCACTGCCCCCGATGAGCTCGTACGAGCGCAAATTGGTGCACGACTTTGCTGCTGCGCGAGGACTCGTCTCCTCATCACGCGGCGAGGGACGCGACCGCCACACGGTTATCACCGCGTCCTAGTTTCACGTGAAACATGACGATTGAGCCTGAGCCACTCGTCGCCGCCCAGGTTTTTTCGGTGGGCCTCGACAAGGTGCGCCTCTTCACGAAAGCACTCGCTGAGCACGGCGAAGAGCGAGGGCTGATTGGGCCGCGCGAGGCCGAACGCATCTGGTCGCGACACGTGCTCAACAGTGGCGTTCTTGCCGAGGTCCTTCGACCCGGACACGTCATCGACGTCGGCTCAGGCGGGGGATTGCCCGGACTCGTGGTGGCGATTGCGCGACCCGACGTTCACGTGACGCTGGTCGAACCCATGGAACGCCGGACCGCGTGGCTTGAGGAGCAGGTGAAAGAACTTGACCTCGATAACGTGACGGTGTGCCGGGCACGTGCCCAGGAGGCACCTTTCGCCGAGGCCGGCGATCAGGTCACGGCTCGCGCGGTGAGCGCACTGCGAACGCTGATTCCCCTCGTGGCCCCACTGGCGAAGCCGGGAGGCGAGCTCGTTCTGATGAAGGGCGCGAGTGCTGCCCGCGAGATTGAGGCGGCGGCCAAACAGATCCGCACATACGGTCTCAGTGACGTGCGGGTGGAGACTCTGGGCGAGGGAGTCCTCGAACAACCAACGTGGGTAGTTCGGGCTACAGTTGACTAGCACCTGCTCGGCTACTTTCTAGGGTTTCACGTGAAACATTCGGACGACTCCGCTGCCCCCAGCGGAAACATGGGCGACTCACCCCTCGCTGAGCAATTGGGCGACCTCCAACGTCGGCGAGGAATTTTTTCGGCGCCCCCGCCGCCACTCCCCAAGCGGACTCGGGTTATCTCTGTGTCCAACCAAAAGGGCGGTGTGGGCAAGACCACGACCACGGTGAATTTTGCGGCTGCGCTGGCCCACGCGGGCGCCCGCGTCCTCGTTATCGACCTTGATCCGCAGGGCAATGCGTCGACGGCCTTGGGCATTGAACACCACGGCGACATCCGAGGGATATACGAGGTGTTGATTGGCGAGGCGACTCTCAGTGAGGTCATGCAGCCCAGCACGGAGCCAGGGCAGCTCTTCTGCGTGCCGTCCAACATCCATCTCGCCGGCGCCGAGATTGACATCATCGAAATGGAACGACGCGAGTTCTTGTTGCGTGCGGCCCTCGAGCGATTGCTGTCAGATCCCGGTAACGGCTTCCACTACGTCTTCATCGATTGCCCCCCGTCGTTGGGCTTGCTCACCGTGAACGCGTTTGTGGCCGCCCAGGAGGTTCTGCTGCCCATTCAGTGCGAGTACTACGCGCTCGAGGGGATGGCACAGCTTCTCGACACGTTGCGTCGAATTCAGGCCTCGCACCTCAACCCGTCGCTGACGCTGTCGACCATTCTGTTGACGATGTTTGACTCCCGCACGCGGCTAGCGCAAGAGGTGGCCGATGAGGTGCGCCGGAACTTCCCCGAGCAAACGCTTACCACGATCATTCCGCGCACCGTTCGCGTGTCAGAAGCACCAAGCTTCGGAAAGTCCATCATCAGTCACGATCCGGGCTCACTCGGCGCGGTCTCGTACATGGAAGCCGCTTACGAAATGGCGGCGCGCACCGGCCCCTGGTCGTAGCGAGCGTCCCTCACCACACTTTTCACCCCAACCCCAGGAAGCAGAACAACAATGGCAACCAAACGCACGGGACTCGGACGTGGCATCGGATCACTTATTCCGGCCGCACCAACGAACGCGTCGGGCGAGCGCCCCGTTGACGTCTTCTTCCCGGCGTCGCCGGCTAACCCCACGGAGCCGCTCGTGGAGGTCCCCGGTGCCCGGCTGGCATACCTGTCACCCGCCAGCATTGTGCCCAACGCCCAGCAGCCGCGCCATGTGTTCAACGAAGCCGACATGGCCGAACTCGTGCACAGCATTCGCGAGGTGGGGGTCCTCCAGCCCATCGTGGTGCGCCCCATTGCCGGTTCCGAGAACTTCGAGCTCATCATGGGTGAGCGCCGCCTGCGGGCCTCAAAGTCGGTGGGGCTCGAGAGTATCCCCGCGATCATCAAGGAGACGGCCGACGATGCCATGCTCCGGGATGCTCTGCTTGAGAACCTCCACCGCTCCGAGCTGAACCCCCTGGAAGAGGCCTCGGCCTACCAGCAGCTCCTGCAGGACTTTGGAATTACCCAAGAGCAATTGGCCGACCGCATTGGTCGGTCGCGTCCGCAGATCAGCAACACACTTCGACTTCTGAAACTTCCCGCCAGCGTCCAGTCGAAGGTCGCCGCCGGAGTACTCAGCGCAGGTCACGCCCGTGCCATCCTGGCCGCCACAGATACCGCGGCGATGACGCGCCTCGCCGAGCGAATCATCAAGGAAGACCTCAGCGTGCGCTCGGCGGAGGCAATCGTGGCCGGAGCCAAGCCCGTGTCACAGAAGCCCGCGACCACCGCCGGGGCCCGACGCGCACACTTGAACGAGGTCGCGGACCGGCTGGGGGATCGACTCAATACGCGCGTCAAAATTACGCTTGGTGCAAAGAAAGGCCTGATCAGCGTGGAATTTGCCACCGTCGCAGACCTCAACCGCATCCTGGCGGAACTTGGCGAAGAGCCCTTCGGCGCGTAGGTCAGACTGGCGCACGCTCGGGCGCGTGAGACCCGGCGTTATCGCCCGGTGCACCGCTAGGCGCCGCGTGCGCGTGTGACCAGGGCAGCAAATGTTTCAGCCAGGTCGTAGCCAGCCGCCTCAATTGCCAACGGGACGAGCGACGTCTCAGTGAGCCCCGGAAGCGCATTGGCTTCCAAAAGCCACGGCACGCCCGCGTCGTCCACGATGAGATCGATGCGCGCCAGATAGTCGAGGTCCAGCAGCTCGTACACAGTCAGTGCCGTATCACGCACGCGCTGCGCGGTGTCATCGGCCAATCGGGCCGGTGCGTAAAAAGTAGTTTCGCCCGCGTTGTATCGCGCCTCAAAGCTGTAGACGCCGTCGAGCGGCACAATCTCGACAGCCGGAAGTACCTCTGCGCCGTTACCCCGATTCATGACGGTCACGCCCACCTCGGTTCCGGAGATGAATTTCTCGACGAGCGCCTCTTCGGCATACGTGAAGGCCTCCACCATGGCGCGCGGAAGATCGGCGGCGGCCGAAACGATGCTCACTCCCTGGGCGGATCCCCCCTGAGCAGGCTTGACGACTAAGTGTTCTCCGAGGTGCGCCACGATGAGCTCGAGCACGGCGCCGGCGCCCAGTTCACGAAATGCTTCGCGGGCAAGTGTCAATGAGGGTGCTGTGAGAATACCTGCGCGACCGGCCAGTGTCTTGGTGGTCGGTTTGTGCCACGCCAGGCGCGCTGCTTCGGGCGAGGGGCCGACGTAGCTGTGGTCACCGGCGCGGAGCAGATCGAGTAGCGCACCGTCTTCCCCGCTTGAGCCGTGAAGAGCCGGCCACACGGCATCGGGTGACTGGGATGCGAGACGAGACAGCAACGAGGCATCGGGATCGACCAAGCTCACGCTGAGGCCCGACGATGTGAGCGCGTCCGCCACACGTCGTCCCGAGCGCAGCGAAACCTCGCGCTCATGAGAAATTCCTCCCGCAAGAACGGTGACGTTCGATTGACTCATGTGAATTCCCTTGGGCTAGCTCATGTCGGGCGGCGGAGCGGTGACACTCTCGTTCGCAGTGGGGAGGGCGAGGACGCCGGTGCCGGCAAAAGTGTCGAGCAGGTCGGTTTCACCTTGAATGACCGTGGCGAGACGGCGAATACCGATCCGGATGTTCTCGGGCGTGGGGTAACAGAATGACAATCGGAGGTTGTGCCGGCCGCCACCGTCGGCAAAAAACGCCGTACCGGGCGTGTAGGCGACGAGCTCTGTTACCGCCCGCGGAAGCATCGCTTTGCTGTCGAGCTGCTCGGGAAGATCTACCCAAATGTAGAAGCCGCCATTGGGAATGTTCCAGGACAGCTCGGGAAGGTGCTCGTCGAGTGCCTCGAGCATGGCGTCCCGCCGCTCGCGATAGACACCGCGGAACTCGTTAATCTGCCCGCGCCAGTCTGCCTGTGTCAGGTACTCAGAAATCACGAGCTGACTGAACGAACTCGGGCACAGGATGGCCGCTTCGGCAGCAAGCACGAGCTTCTCCCGGATGGCGTGTGGCGCGAGGGCCCAGCCCACACGGAAGCCCGGGGCGAGCGTCTTCGAGAAGGAGCCGAGGTAAATGACGCCATCCTCATCGAGAGAGCGGAGCGCGGGGGGCACTGGCTCGTCGAACGACAGGAGGCCGTAGGGGTTGTCCTCAAGGATGAGGATGTTGTGCTCTTTACAAATGGCAAGAATCTCAGGCCGGCGTTCGGCCGACAGGGTGACTCCCGCGGGATTTTGGAAATTGGGAATCGTGTACAAGAACTTGATTGTGCGTTTCTCCGCCTTGAGTCGCACAATCGTTTCGCGCAACGCATCGGGAACGAGACCGTTCTCGTCAGTGAGCACGTGCACCATGTGGGCTTGGTAGGAGCGGAAAACGCCAATGGCACCCACGTAACTCGGGGCCTCGGCCAAAATGATGTCGCCCGGATCGATAAAGAGCTTGGTAACGAGATCGAGCGCCTGCTGGCTTCCCGTGGTGACAACGACATTGTCCATGCTTGCGGAAATACCCTCAAGCGCCATGACCTCAAGAATCTGCTCCCGCAAACGTGGCACACCCTGCCCCGAACCGTACTGAAGAGCCGTGGGCCCCTCGAGCGTCATCACGCGATCCAACGCGGTGCGAATCAGATCTTCGGGCAGTGCGCGAACGAAGGGCATGCCACCGGCGAGTGAGACAACCTCGGGACGCGAGGCCACCGCAAACAGGGCCCGGACCTCGGAGGCGCTGAGACCAGAAGCGCGCGCGGCATAGTGATCAAGCCACGGATCGAGCTTGATCGGTTTTGCACCGCGGGGGTCACTCACCGGTTAATGCTATCGGGCGAGCGCCGGGCACAAATTCCTTGAGTTGAGCGCCCGAGCGGGCACGGGTTCACGACCCGTGAATTAGGCGATGAACGCGGCGAGGTCGGCCTCGAGCGCAGGCTTGGGCTTCGCCCCGATAACCGTCTTGACCACTTCACCGTTCTGAAAAACCTTCATGGCCGGAATCGAGGTGATCTGGTACTCCATCGCGGTCTGCGGGTTTTCATCGACGTTGAGCTTGACGATGTCAATTTTGTCGCCGTGTTCAGCAAGAATCTGGTCGAGGATGGGTCCTACCGCGCG
>CANFVD010000066.1 GCA_947450345.1 Actinomycetota bacterium | reverse complement strand
ACAATGGAGGTCTCGGTGAGTTCGAACGCAAGCGAGAATCGCGCCCCCTTGATTTTGGGAAGGATGCGGTCGACCGCGGTAAAAAACTCGTGGTCGTTCGTGAGTGTCTGAACGCTCACGTTGATGGTGATGATTTGGCCACCGCGTTTGACGAGTTCGGGGTAGGCACGTTCGACGGCTGCCATGGCCCAAAAGTCGATGACCTGCACAAGATTCATGTCTTCGGCGACCTGAATGAAAATTTCCGGCGAAACGTAGCCGAGACCGGGTACATCCCACCGACACAGCGCCTCATAGCCAAACACCTCGCCGGTCGCGGTGACGTTGATGGGCTGAAAAACCCAGTACATCCCCTCGGGCACGGCAGATCCCGGGGAGAGCCGAGCCAAACGCTGACGCACGCCCTCAGAGTGGGCCACCTGTTCGTCAGCGATTTCTGGCGCACCCGTGCGGGTTGATTTGAGCAGCGCCAGGTTAAGTCGAGCCGTCCAATCGGCGTCTCCGATGTCGGTTTCGTGTTCGGTACGGACCGCCCCGATGCTCGCTTCAATCAGAAATCGATACACCCCGGAGATGTTGATCTCAGTGATCATCTCCTTGACAGAGCGAATAAAGCGTTCGGGGTTGGAGGCATCCTCGGCAATGAGGCCAAACAGCACGGGTGACAAGGTGGCGACGAGCTGAGTGTGGGGTAGCGCGGCAATTCGCGAGGCGATGTCTTGTTGCACCGCGAGCCCTTCATCATCACCAAACTGAGCATTGATGATGGGCAGGTTCGTCAGCATGATTTTGACCAGAAGGAGGTCTTCGGTGGGGGACAACTGTGTCACCGCGGCGTCAAAATCGGCTTGAGCGGAGAGGTGGACCTGTCGGGGCGGCCGTGATGATGGTGTCTGCTGGTCCATGGCATCCGCCGGTGCCGGGAGGTCGACATCGTCGAAGTTGTCCTGTGTGGTCATGGTGTCCTCCTATGAGGTTGCGAGTGGGGCAATGCGAAAACAGTTCTTTCCGGCGTGTTTTGCCCGGTACATGGCTTTGTCTGTGGTCAACAAAATGTCGGTGACCCTCTCGTCGCCGAGACACAGGACGGCGCCTGCGGAGCACGTGACCGAGATCGTCGAGGCCTGAAGATTGAAAGGTTTGCGCACTTCGGCCATGAGGCGGTCCAAGATACGCGTGAGCTCATCGTCTGACGAAACGTCATTAAGAACGGCGGCAAATTCGTCGCCGGCCAGACGGGCAACCATGCCGAGGCCTCCCAGCGTGGCGTCGAGCCGGGTCACAAAATCTTGCAGGAGGGTGTCGCCGACGTCGTGCCCCCACGTGTCGTTGACGAGCTTGAAGAAGTCGATGTCGATAAATACGAAGGCCGCCGGCGTGTGCGAATCGCGCGCCCGCGCCAACGCGCCTTCGAGGTGCTCTTCGAGGTTCCGTCGATTCGGTAAACCGGTGAGGTGGTCGTGTTCAGAGAGCCAAATCAGGCGGTCCTGTTCGAGTCGCATTTCTGTCACGTCACGAAATGACGTGACCACCCTGTTGAGACCGAAGGGAACGACCGTGTTTTCAAAAGCACCCACCCACCCTTCTGGGCTGTCGACCTCCACCGTGTCGATTTGAATGTGCTTAGTATCGAGCGCAGCGGAGAAAAGCGTCACGAGTCCCTGCCACTGACCGTCGCCCACGATGTCCTCGATGCGTTGACCCACGAGGCTGTCGGCAGATTTTCCGGTGGGCGCCGCGCCTGCACTGTTCATAAACATGAGTCGGTAGGTGCGTTCGCCGTCGTCGTGTTGCGTAGCCTCCCACATGGCAAAACCGTCGTGAGAAGCGTCGAGTGCTGCTGTGAAGTTAGCGAGTTGTTGGTCGAGTGCCATGCTGATGAGGGCCTGGGCATCAGTCGCACGCTGAGCGTCGTCGACGTCGGCAAGAACGATGAAGTTGTCGGCAATCCCGTTGAGGGGTGTGCGGTCATCCGATTCAAGACTCATCGACCACAGCTCTAGCCATCGCTGTTCGCTCGTGTTTCCTGTGGTGCGGAAGATGAACGGGTGCGGGCGTTCTTCTTCGGGAAGTTTCACCCACGAGGTGAGTCGAGTGCGGTCATCCGGGCTCATCAAGTCTCGAAGTTTTGCGTCACGGAATTCCTCGCGCCGTCGCCCTATTGCGGCAAGAAAACCATCCGTAGGGAAAGTGAGCCAGGTCGTATCGGGACGAACCGCGTAGGCGATGTTGAGAGTCGGCAGCGTGCGACTCAACACATTGGCCGCACGCAGGGCATCGCTGAGTCCGATTTTTTCTGGCGCGGAGTTGGTGGCCGTGAGGAGGAGCAGGTCGTCGCCCCACCAGCGAATGTCAATCTCGAAGATGTCACCACCCGCGTGGTCGAGGAGATTCCAGTATTGACGGTCGATTGTGGTCGTGTGCCGATTGTTCACGAGCACCGAGAACCAGCCAGCGAGATCCCGCTCTGGGTACATCTGCTGAAGTCGGAGCCCCGTGACAACCTGATTGTTCACGAGCTCGGCCATAGAGGTATTGAGCCACGTGACTTCGACATCACGAAGTTTCCCTGAGTCATCGAACACCGGGCTCAGCACGGTGAGAGCCGCCGGAACGGCTTCTAAAAGTTGTTTCGCGCCTTCAGTGAAAGCCACACCTACATCCCCCGAGGTACCCGCAGTGCCCCTAGGGTCACCCTAGTCCCCTGTCCTGAGCAGAGCGCGATTGTCGCCCGGACGGAAGAAGGGAAGGGGTTAGAACGAGAGCGCTTCGCCCAGCAGGATGTCGGCTTCGACCTGGTGGCGCTTGGCCGAACCTGCGGCGGGTGAAGCTGCCGCAGGGCGCGACACGCACCGGATGCTGCGACCGTTGAGGTGCGGCGCAATGTTGAGCAGGATGAACGGCCACGCGCCCTGGTTTTGGGGCTCGTCCTGGTACCAGACCACTTCTGCGTTGGGGTACGAGGCCAGGATCGCGTTGAGAGCTTCGAGAGGTTCGGGATAGAACTGCTCGAGGCGCACTACGGCGACGCGCGCGTCACCCGTCTTGGCAATCTCAGATTCGAGGTCGTGGAACGGCTTGCCGGCCGTCACGATGACGCGCTGCACGGCAGCCTTGTCGAGTTGGCGCGGCTCGTCGATGACCTCGCGGAACCCGCCCGTGATGAAGTCGTCGACCGGGCTGGCCGCGTCGCGCAGGCGCAACATGGCCTTGGGCGTGAACACGATCAGCGGCTTGCGCGGCTGCTGGTGCGCCTGACGGCGAAGCAGGTGGAAGTAAGAGGCTGGCGTTGACGGGCGCGCGACAATCATGTTGTCTTCGGCGCACATCTGCAGGTAGCGCTCCATGCGGGCCGACGAGTGGTCGGGACCCTGGCCTTCGTAACCGTGAGGCAGCAGAAGCACGACCGACGAGTGCTGGCTCCACTTTTGCTCGGCAGCCGAGATGAACTCATCCACCACAGTCTGGGCACCGTTGGCGAAGTCGCCGAACTGGCCCTCCCACAGCACGAGCGCGTCGGGACGCTCGACCGAGTAGCCGTACTCGAACGCCATGACCGCGTACTCGCTGAGCAGCGAGTCGTAGATCCAGAAGCGACCCTGGTTGTCGGCGAGGTTGGTGAGCGGCAGCCACTCCTGGCCGTTCGTGCGGTCGTGGAAGACCGCGTGGCGCTGAACGAAGGTTCCGCGTCGCACGTCTTGACCGGTGAGACGCACGGGCGTGCCCTCGAGTAGCACCGAACCGAACGCCAAGATTTCGCCAAAGCCCCAGTCGATTCCACCCTCGCGGCTCATCTCGCCACGCTTGGTGAGCAGCTGCTGCAGCTTGGGGTGCACCGAGAAGCCCTCGGGAATGTTGTTGAACGCATCGCCGATGCGGTGGATGACCGAGATGTCGACGGCGGTTGACGTGGGCTGGCTGCGATCGGCGGCCGGTGCAACAGCCGGCGCTGAACTCGCACCACCCTCGGCCTTGTCTCCGTGTGTATCGTCGAAGGCCGTCTCGAGCTGACGCTGGAAGTCGGCCTGTGCGGCATCGAACTCTTCCTGCGAGATGTCACCGCGACCCACGAGGGCCTCGGTGTAGAGACGACGAACCGAACGCTTGGCCTCGATGAGGTTGTACATCATGGGCTGGGTCATCGAGGGGTCATCACCCTCGTTGTGGCCGCGACGGCGGTAGGAGACGAGGTCGATGACCACGTCCTTCTTGAAGCGCTGGCGGAACTCCACGGCGAGGCGGGCCACACGGACCACGGCCTCGGGGTCGTCGCCATTGACGTGCCAGATGGGAGCCTGGATGGCCTTGGCCACATCGGTGGCGTACACCGAGGTGCGCGACTCCCACGGGGGAGTGGTGAAGCCGATCTGGTTGTTGACCGAGATGTGCACGGTGCCGCCGATGCGGTAGCCGCGCAGCTGCGACATCTGCATGCCCTCGTAAACCACGCCCTGACCGGCCATGGCGGCATCACCGTGGATGAGCACGGGCAGCGTGGTGAAGGTGCCGATGGGCTTGCGGTCCTGCTTGGCGCGCACGATGCCCTGCAGCACGCCGTTGACGGCCTCGAGGTGCGACGGGTTGGCGGCCAGGAAGACGGGCATCTGGCGTCCGTTGCGGCACGTGTACGTGCCCTCGGTACCGAGGTGGTACTTGACGTCACCCGAGCCCTGAACCGAGCCGGTGTCGACGTTGCCCTCGAATTCACGGAACACTTGGCCGTAGGTCTTGCCGGCGATGTTGGTGAGCACATTGAGGCGACCGCGGTGAGCCATGCCGATGCCCACGCCATCGAGCTCGTAGTCGGCGGCCTTCTGCAGCACAGCGTCAAGCAGGGCAATCAGCGATTCGCTGCCCTCGAGGCTGAAGCGCTTCTGGCCCACGTACTTGGTCTGCAGGAACGTCTCAAACGCCTCGGCCTCGTTGAGCTTTTCGAGGATGCGCATCTGTTCGTCGTGATCGGGCTTCTCGTAGGGCTTCTCAATGTGCTCCTGGATCCAGCGACGCTGTTCCGGGTCCTGGATGTGCATGTACTCGAGGCCCACCGTGCGGCAGTAGGAGTCGCGCAGGATGCCCAGCACCTTGCGCAGGGGCAGCAGGCGCGATCCGCCGATTCCCCCGGTGATGAAGTCGCGGTCGAGGTCCCACAGGGTGAGGCCGTGCGACTCGATCTCGAGGTCGGGGTGCGAACGCTGCACGTACTCAAGGGGGTCGATGTCGGCCATGAGGTGGCCACGCACCCGGAAGGCGTTGATGAGTTCTTGAACGCGAGCCGTTTTGTCGATTGCGGAGGCGGCATCCACGCTGATGTCGGCGTTCCACTGGATGGGCTTGTAGGGAATGCGGAGCGCGGCGAAAATTTCCTCGTAAAAATTCCGCTGACCGATAAGCAACTCGTGCACGATCTTGAGGAACTCGCCTGAACCGGCGCCCTGAATGACGCGGTGGTCGTAGGTAGAGGTCAGCGTGATGATCTTGCCCACGCCCATGTCGACGAGAGTCTTCTCGCTCGAACCTTGGAACTCGGCGGGGTAGTCGAGGGCGCCGGCGCCGATGATGCAGCCCTGGCCCTTCATGAGGCGCGGAACCGAGTGGTTGGTGCCGATGCCGCCGGGGTTGGTGAGCGAAACGGTGATGCCCTGGAAGTCTTCGCCGGTGAGCTTGTTGGCGCGCGCGCGTCCCACCAGATCTTCATAGGCCTGCAGGAACTCGTCAAAGGCCATGGTGTCCGCGCGCTTGATGCCGGGCACCATGAGGGCCCGCGTGCCATCGGGCTTGGGGATGTCGATGGCAAGGCCGAGCGTCACGTGCGCTGGCGCGACCATGGTGGGCTTGCCGTCAACCTCTTCGTAGAACACGTTTTGGCTGGGGAATTCCTTGAGCGCACGCACCAGAGCGAACCCCAGGATGTGCGTGAACGACACCTTGCCGCCGCGATGACGTGACAGGTGGTTGTTGAGCACGATGCGATTGTCGATGAGCAACTTCGCAGGAATGGCGCGCACGCTGGTTGCCGTGGGGACCGTGAGCGACACGTCCATGTTGGCGGCCAGAGTCTTGGACATGCCCTTGAGGGTTGTGTAGACGTCTTCTTCGGCGGGCTCGGCGAGTTCGCCCACGCCCTCGAGCACGCGGGCATCCGCGGGGATGGGCGAGCTGCCGGGCAGTGACGTCGTGCGGGCAATGGGCTGGGCTCCCGTGACGGCCTCGCCGGGGGCGGCGGGCGGGGGAGTGACCTGGATCTGGGCGGGCTGGCTGGGCGTTACGGCGACGGCGGGAGTCTGCATTCCCGCGGTTGCGCCGTACTTCTCGAGAGTGGGCCACCACGTCTCGTCGACGGAGTTCTTGTCGACGACGTATTTTTCGTACAGCTCTTCGACGAGCCACTCATTTGCGCCGAACTCGTCGGCTCCTTCGCCCTGTTGGTTGGACACGACTCTCTGTCGCTCACTCTCGATGCGCTACGTGGATAAGAAGTGAATTACGTCGCCTGAGGCGACCGGGCTCAATCGCTGGGATCATTCCAACGTTCGAACCCTCGTCAAGACTAATGCGAATGAGCGTGCCTGCGATGCCGTTTGTCGGGCGTGGATATAGTTGAGGCGATGGACGACCCCCCTTCTGGTCACTTCTCTCCGACTGTGCACACCTGCGCGGGAGAGGGGCGCTGAGTCGTGTGGTTTGAGTGGGCAATGTTTGCCGTAGGTATGGTCCTCATCGTGGCCACCGGTTTTTTTGTGGCCGCCGAGTTT
>CANFVD010000065.1 GCA_947450345.1 Actinomycetota bacterium | reverse complement strand
GTCTGACCGTTCTGACGGGCATCCCCGACGCCTCACGCTGGACTGAACTCGCTCCCGAGAGCGTGCGAACCGTGCTGGCTCGCGCTCGTGAGATGTGGGATGTCACCTTCGTTGACCTGTCGTTCTGCCTCGAGGAGGATGAGGAGATTTCGAGCGACCTGTTTGCCCCGAGGCGCAACGGCGCCACCCTGAGCGTTCTCGCCGAGGTAGACGTGGTGGTGGGGGTGACGGGGTGCGATTCGCTCTCGCTGTCGCGCTACATTCTGGCCCTGCCGCGACTGCGCGAACTGGTGGGCCCAACTCCCCTCGTGACGTGTGTCAATCGTCTTCGGCAGAGTGCCGCGGGGCTCGCCCCGGAAGCATCTGTGCGCGAGACACTGCAGCGGTTTGCCGGTATTGGCGACGCGCTGTGTGTGAGTGACGATCCGGACCTGCTCGATCGAGCGCTCATTGCGGGCAAGCCGGCCACGTGGGTCACTCAACGCGGAAAATATCCAGCATCCGTTCGCGCCCTCTACGAACGTGTGTCAGAGCAGGGGGCCGTGCGTCTCGAGGCGAGCGCCTAGGGGCGCACGGTGTGCGCTGCCACGAAGGCGAGCGACTCGGTGAGTGATGTCTGCGCGGCATCGAGGTTGAGTCGGAACTGGTACTCGTGCGGCAGGGCGGGCGTGTAGTCCTCGGGCCAGAACAGCGTTGTGACCTCGACTCCGAGTTGCTGCAGTTTGGCCGCGAACGGCATCGAGTTTCCGGCGGTCAACGGGTCGGCGTTGCCACCGGTGATGTAGGCCGGGGGGAAGTCTTTCGTGGCGAAGTTGATTGTCGACATCTGTGCCATGGCGGCGTTGGTGTCACTGATCTGTTCGCCCGTGTAGGCCCAAATCGTGATTCCGTCGCCCCACCCGATCAGCCCCTTGCCACCCTCGAAGGTGCTGAGGTCATAAACGCCACAGTTGAGAATGAGTCCGCGAATTTGATCAGGTGCGAGGGCTGGCGCAAAGCTCATCTCGGCTGCATATGCCGGGTTCGTCGTGAGTGCGGCCACTTGGCTGGTCAACTGCGCACCCGCTGAGTCGCCGGCCAAGAAGAGGTTGTTCGTATCGATGTTGTACTCGCCCGCGTGCGCGACCAGAAAGGCCAGGGCATCGTTGATTTCGTAGACGGCCTCGGGGTATTTGGTTTCTGGACCGTAACCGTAGTTGAGCCCCACCACGGTGTAGCCCTTCGAGGCCAGCAGTTGGTAGTAGGCCGTGTTGTTGTCTTTCGAACCCGAAATCCAGGCGCCGCCGTGAGTCCAGACGATGGTGGGCAACGGCGCGGTGGTGGCATCGGGCCAGTAGACATCCAGCTGGGCGCTGGGCGATCCGGGGCGGTAGTCGACGTTGAACGTGGAGGTCACGTTATCGGGGGCAAAGGGCGCCATAATCTTCGTCACTTTGGCCGCTCCGTTCGTAAACACTGCACGTACGATCATGGCGCCGGGCCACGGCGAAACCTGAAATGCCACGATGGTTCCGATCAGTAGGGCACCGATAACCCCGAGAATCCACCACACCACGCGGTGCCGACGGCGAACTCGGGGGCTGCGAGCGATTTTCTCCATGATGGCTAAGCCTAGGCTAGAGCCATGTCGACTTTCACAGAGATTATGTCGTCGCAGGGCGTGGGTACGGAACGCGACGTCGACTGGCTGCACCTTCTGCTGGGCGACCTGCAACTTCTGGCCGACCTGTCGTTCGCTGACGCCATCCTGTGGGTGCCCGCAACGGACACGAGCTTCGTCGCAGCCTCGCACGCACGCCCGGCCGGCGTTGCCACACTCTTCTATCGCGACTTTGTGGGACAGACGATTAAGGCCGAGTGGCGGGCTCAGGTCACCGAGGCCTACGAGGCCGGCGTGATTGTCGACTCCACCGCCCCGGCGTGGTTCGAGGAGGTGCCCACGCGCGTACGCACGGTTCCCGTTGTGCGCCCGGTGCCCGAGGGGTCCGACGAGATTCAGCAGGGCCCCATCGCCGTGGTGTCACTGCACACCAACCTGTCCCAAATGCGTCAGCCGTCGCGGCAGGAGAAGACCTTCAACGAGTGTGCCGACGATCTTTTTCGCATGATGGCGACCGGGCATTTTCCCGACATCGATCAGGCCCCGGCCCCGCGCCGAGGAGCCCCGCGTGCGTCCGATGGTCTCTTGCGCATGGACGTTGATGGTGTGGTGAACTTTGCCAGCCCCAACGCGCTGTCGGCGTTTAGCCGCATCGGATATCGGGAAGAGCTGGAGGGTGAGTTGCTTGCGGATGTTGTTTCCCAGGTTCTCGCGGGCAAACTGGATGTGGACGAGTCCCTTCCCGTCGTCGTGACGGGCCGAGCGCCCTGGCGTGCCGACATTGACAACCGTGGCGTGACCGTGTCGTTGCGCACGATCCCGCTCGAAATCGGAGACGAGCGCACCGGAGCCATTGTGTTGTGCCGCGATGTGACCGAGATGCGCCACCAAGAACGCGAACTGATGACGAAGGATGCCACGATTCGCGAGATTCACCATCGAGTGAAGAACAACCTGCAGACTGTCGCGTCCCTGCTGCGCATTCAAGCGCGACGCACCACCTCCGAGGAGACACGTGAAGCGTTGGCCCGGGCCATGCGTCGCGTGGCGAGCATCGCCGTGGTGCACGACACGCTCTCGACAGGCCTCAACCAAAACGTGGACTTTGACGAGGTGTTCCAGCGGGTCCTCATGCTGAGCGCCGAAGTCGCGTCGCTCAACCACAATCCGGTGAAGCCTCAGACCACGGGAAGTTTTGGCGTGATGCCCAGCGAGTACGCCACCCCGTTGGCACTCGCCCTCACCGAAATCGTGACGAACGCGGTGGAGCACGGTTTTGATGGCTCGAGCGAGGGTGCGGTCGACATTCGCGCCACGCGCGACAGCGAGAAACTCCACGTCGAGATCGACGACAACGGCAAGGGCATCGGCGACGAGGGCATCGGCGACGGGCTCGGAACGCAGATTGTGCGCACGCTCGTGGAGGGCGAACTGAGCGGCTCCATCTCGTGGGAGCAGAGAGCCGAAGGCGGCACGCGCGTGACGATCGAGATCCCCCTGCGCTTCCTCAATCCATAGAGGAAAGCCACTGATAGACTTCGGGTGTCGTTGGCGAACGCGGCGGCTTCAACTCTACTGAACGGACTTGCCCGTGTTGACTCTGAAGAAATCCGCCCTTGTTGTGACGGGAGTGGTATCCACCATTGCTCTCGCAGGACTTGGCGCATCACCTGCCTTTGCCGTCATGGATCCGCGCACGTTTCCCGCGACGGACACCGTGCTTGCGACCACCTGTGAAGACGCCTCACCTGCGTCGTGGTTTTTGACCTATTCGATTGCCGCCGACGGAACCACGACCGGAATTGGCACGGCAGCGGATCACACGAGCGACTACCCCTGCACGTACGGCGGCGCTTTCAACGCGATCGATGGCAAGTTCTACTCGATTCAGTACGAGTACAGCAACCCGGCCTACACGCTGATCACCATTGACCCGACCACGGGAGCCTGGACTCCCGTGGCCGCCTTCAACGGAGATCAGCTCTTTCCGGAATCGTTGGCCATTGCGCCAGACGGAACGGCATACGTCACCCACGGTTCGGTCCTCAGCCACCTTGACCTGAGTACGGCAACTGTCACGGACATTCCTGCGAGCGACCTCGGCAATGACAACTGGCGCATCGCCGTCAACCCGGTTGACGGAAAGCTCTACGGAATTTCTGACGGTGACAACGGGTCGTACAACTGGCCGTTTGCCTTGATCAACGCTACTAATGGCACGATTGACACCGTTTACGCTCAAGATCCCCAGGACGCCGCCTACTACTCACTGGCGTTTGACTCGGCCGGCACGGCATGGGTCGTCTACACAACTCCGACCATTGCACTGGAGAGCTGCACGTTCACCGACCCCTCGACGACGTGCGTTTATCAGGGCGACCTCAATGTGCAGGACGATAACTGGGATACATACTCGCTCCTGATCGGCGTGCCCAAGGCCGCGCTGCCCGACACCGGCGTTGACGCCTCCACGGCATGGTCGGTGGGTGCCTTCGGCGCCCTGGTGCTCATGACGGGTGGTGCGATTCTCGTAATTCGTCGCCGCGCACGGATCAGCGCCTAACATCCATCCACGACGAAGGGCCCGGGATTTCTCCCGGGCCCTTCGTGTGTGAGTGCTAAAAAATTAGCTTGCGCGGCGGGCGCGAGCAGCGCGACGCTTGAGCGCGCGACGCTCGTCTTCGCTGAGGCCACCCCATACGCCGGAGTCCTGTGAGGTCTCGAGGGCGTACTGAAGGCACTGCTCAGTTACCGAACAACGGGCACACACAGCCTTAGCCTTTTCGATCTGGTCGACAGCAGGGCCAGTGTTTCCAACGGGAAAGAACAGCTCAGGGTCGACCGTGAGGCAAGCCGAAGAATCGCGCCAGTCCATGGTTTTCTCCTTATTCATAGGGTGAGTTCGTCCGAATCCCCGGGCGCACAAAAAAGCCCGAGAACAGAAGACTTCGGACTTAAAGTAATGAATCGAGTGCCAGTCCCGAGACCCGCCGGAAATAAACCGGCGAGCTCGCCCACGTCTACGTGAGGCTCACTCGACCTCTATTAGGTTCTCATGTGGTTGGCTAAATGTAAAGACTTTTTTTGAAGGGACTCGGGATGACCGGAGAAACAGGCTCAGATCGACCAGGCACGAGTGCGCGTAAAGCTGCGCCGTGGACACTTGTGGCGCTTGCTGTGATCGTATGGGCCGAGGTGGTCATGCTCGCGGCCTGGTGCGTCTGGTACATCTCCGGCTTTGTCACCGACGTGCCCGACTCGTATGCCGGCGCTGTGCTCGTCCTTGTCTTGAGTCTCGTCGCCACGGTGTGGTTGGCGCTGGCCGCAACCCAACTGGTTCGGCGCAAGACATGGACGCGTGCGGCCGTCCTGGTGTGGCAACTGTGTCAAACGGCCATTGCCGCGGGCGCCTTCCAAGGGCTTTACGCCGCACCGCTCGTTGGTGTTGCGCTTCTCGTGCCGGCCTTAGCTGCTGGAGTGCTGTTGTTCACGCCGAGGGTCGTAGCTGCGCTACGCCGGAATCCGGGCGTCTAGAAAACGAAAGCTAAAGTCCGAGCTTAAAGTCCGAGCCTAAAGCCCGCGCCTAAAGCCCGAGCTTGGTGCGCAGCGAGGCAACGTGGCCGGTGGCCTTGACGTTGTAGAGCGCGTGGCTGAGTGTGCCGTCGGGTGCCACAACGAACGTGGATCGGATGACGCCCTGCACGGTCTTGCCGTACATCGACTTCTCGCCGAACGCGGCATAGGCGTTGTGAACTGTGAGGTCGGGGTCGCTGAGCAGCGGGAAGGTGAGTCCTTCCTTCTCTTCGAACTTCTTGAGCTTGGCAGGCGTGTCCTTGGAGATGCCCAACACCACGTATCCGGCAGCCTGCAGTGACGCGAGCGAATCGCGGAAGTCGCAGGCCTGAGTGGTGCATCCCGGCGTCATGGCGGCGGGGTAGAAGTAGATGATGACGTTCTTGCCGGAGAAGTCGGTGAGTGAAACGTGCTTACCGTCCTGGTCGGGAAGCGTGAATGCGGGGGCGGCCTGGCCTGCCTCGAGTCGTGTGGTCATGGCTCAAGAATAGCCGCGATGAGTTGCCCGCGGTTAGTCGGCAAACGTGAGCAGAAGGCGGTGCAGTGAGTCGAGGCGTGAGGCACCAATATCGCCCAGAGCACCCGCTTCGATGGCCTCTGCGATAGCGCAGTCGGGTGAGTTGGGTAGGTGGGTACATCCGCGCGGGCAGGCTTGGGCAAGTCGATCGAGTTCGGGAAACGCCTTGATGATGTTGCGCGTGTCAACGTGGCCGAGGCCGAACGAGCGCACACCGGGGGTGTCGACCAGCCAGCCCGTGCCGCCGTCGACAACGAGCTCGAAACAGACCGTCGAGCTCGAGGTGTGGCGACCGCGACCGGTCACCTCGTTCACGATGCCCGTGGCGCGATGTGCCGAGGGAACGAGCGCATTCACCAGCGTGGACTTTCCTACGCCTGAGTGGCCCACGGCCACGGTCACGTGATTAACCAACAGTGTTGACAGCGCGTCGAGCGGGGGATCGTCGGATCTGCTCGTCACCACGGGAATGCCGAGACCGACAAAGTTGGCCAAGAACTCGGCGGGATCGGCCAGGTCGGTCTTGGTGACACACAGAATCGGCGCGATGCCGGCGTCGTACGCTGCCACCAGGTAACGGTCGATGAGCCGAACACGCGGTTCGGGGTTCGCGGCGGCCGTCACAATGAGCATCTGGTCGGCGTTGGCCACAATCACGCGCTCCACGGCATCCGTGTCGTCGGCACTGCGTCGCAGGATGCTCGAGCGCTCGTGGATGCGCACGATGCGCGCGAGTGAGCCCTCGTCTCCCGTGGTGTCGCCCACCAGCGCTACGCGATCTCCGGTGACCAGGGCATCCTTGCCAAGTTCCCGTGCACGCGTGGCGGTCACGGCATGACGACGGGGGCCGTCCGGATCGACCAGCACGGTGTAACGACCGCGATCCACCGCGATCACCAGGCCGTCGACGGCCGCTTCGTGCGCGGGACGATTCTTGGTGCGCGGCCGGGTGCCCTTGCGGTTGGGGCGCACGCGCACGTCGGACTCGTCGTAGCGGGATTCCTCCCCGTCATCCGACAACCACGACACGGAGGCGGCCTAGTCCTCGCCCATAAGACCGAGCATGTGCTGCCAGAG
>CANFVD010000064.1 GCA_947450345.1 Actinomycetota bacterium | reverse complement strand
GCAGCTTCGCGACGGCGAAGCTCCTTGCGACTGACGTACGGATTTTGCGCGTTCACGTGTCTCCCGATTACAGCGCCACACGCCAAAACGGTGTGGAGCAATTATTACGATTTCATAAAGGATAGCCGGCAGAGCAACACCGATGCCAATTGAGGCGGCCGTGCAGAGGGGATTCACAGCCCCGGAAGCTGACCTGCCCCCGCCTCAATGATGAGGGTGAGAAGTTCCTCGTGAATGCCCGGGCTCGCTCCCACCAGAAGAGTTCGCCCCTCCGTTTCGCCCGGAAAACCGGTGATTATCGCGCCCGCCTCCCGAGCAATGAGCGCGCCAGCGGCGTGATCCCACGGCGACAGCGTCTGCTCAAAATACCCGTCCACGCGCCCATCAGCCAGAGCACACAGATCGAGTGAGCAGGCTCCGAAACGTCGAATATCTCTCACCCGAGGCAGGATCGTGTGCATCATTTCGCCTTGGTGAGCCCTCACCTCAGAACTGTACGCAAAGCCCGTCGCCACGAGTGACATGGCGAGGTCGGTGGGTGTGGAGACGGCCAACGGCCGCTCATTGCAGGTGGCGCCGAGGCCGCGAGCTGCGGAAAAGACGTCGCCCGTGGAGGGGTTGGCCACGGCACCCGCCAACGCCGTCCAGGTGGCCGGATCCGGATCACCCTCGACGACGGCGATGCTGACGCCCCACGCGGGAATGCCGTAAAGGTAGTTGACGGTGCCATCAATCGGATCCACCACCCAGGTGAGTCCCGATGTTCCGCTGACAGACGACCCCTCCTCGCCCAGCACACCATCGCTGGGGCGCAGGGCGTGCAGGCGTTCGCGAATCAACTGCTCGGTTGCTTGGTCGGCTTTGGTAACGATGTCGACCGCGCTGGACTTGTGTGCGGCCACGTCGACACCCGCACGTCGCATGGTGAGCGCGAAGTCACCGGCTTCGCGCGCGAGGGTGCGCGCCAGATTGCGCAGTTCGTCCCGTCCGTCTCCCGAACCGTGGTGCGCAGATGTCATGGGTCCATTCTTGCGCGTTGGTCTCGCCGGAACAGGTCGGCTAGTTGCCGGCGCCCTGTCGCATGATGTCGGCCGCCTCGGCCGCGAGATCGCGACCAGACTCATACGGCGAGCGCCAAATCGCGAGGGCGTCAGCAACGAAGCTCGGAAGTATGGAGCGGCTGAAGGCCTCCACACCAATCGGGCCCTCGTAGCCGACGGCAAGGACGTGGCGCACGACGGCAGCATTGTCCACGATTCCCGTGCTGAGCATTCCGCGACCGGACTGGCCCAGCTCGAGGTAGCCCAGCTTGGGCAAGGCAAGGTCGATTGCAGCAAGCATGTCGGCCTCTTCAATGGCCATGTGGAAAGTATCCAAGTGAATCCGCAGGTGCTCGGATCCGCTCTGCGCAACGAAATCCATCGCCTGGGCGGCCGTGTTCACGACCGACGTTTCGTAGCGGTTCAAGACCTCAAACGTCATGGTCACACCGCGCGAACGGGCGTAGTCGGCGGCGGCGCCCACCTCACGAGCAGCCCGCGCAAAGTACTCGGGTGGTGTGGGAGCCATCGGGTGACCGAAGACCCCGTAGCAAACGCCGTTGAGCTGAGGAGAACCGAGTTCAACGGCAAAGTCAACGAGAGCACGCAAGCCCGCCAAACCGGCAGCCCGTTCCGCCTCATCGGCAGACCCCACCTGGGACTCGGGAGCCATTCCACCACACATGGTGATGGGCAACAGCGAGCGTTCCTCACACAGCCCACGAATCCAGGCGGCGTCGGTGGTCGCGGGATCGAGCGGCGGAAGGCCGACGTAGGTGTATCCCAGCTCGAGAAGCGAGTCGAGCATGCCCGGGAGTTCCTCCTGCGAGGGGCCGTCGAGAACGACGTTCACCAGACACGACATGGGCGGGGTGCGCACGGCTAACCCTTCGCTGCGATAACGCGCTGTGTGGCGGCCACCGTTGCGCTCAGTCCGTAGCCGTGCTTGTCGCGCAGTTCCTCGTCACTGCCGAAGCCAGCGAAGACCTGGGGAATACCCAAGCGCTCAAAGGCCGTGAGGTGGATGCCGCGATCGACAACAACGTCGGCAATGCGCGAGGCAAGACCACCGTAGGCCAAGTGGTCCTCCACGACAACGAAACGTCCGCCGGTTTCCTTGGCGCACTTTTCGATGAGATCCGCATCGATGGGCTTGAGGGTGAACATATCGACAACCCGCACCGAGTGGCCGTCCTTCTCTAGGGCGTCTGCCGCCTCGAGAGCTTGGGCAACGGTGGTGCCGTGCGCGAAGAGGGTGACGTCCGAGCCTTCGCGCGCCACAATGCCCTTGCCAATCGTGATATCGTGCGTACCCGGTTCGTAGATGGCTTGGTCGCTCTTACCCACGCCGAGACGAATGTAGATCGGGCCGGTCATCTTCATTGACTGGCGCAGGATTTCCCCAACCATGAGCGGGTCACCGATCGACGTCACGGTCATGTTGGTCAGGCTGCACATCAGGGAGAGGTCTTCCACCGCGTAGTGGGTGGATCCACCGTTACCGACGAGTCCGCCGTGGGTGCCGATGATCTTGACCGGCAGGTTGGGATAACAGACGTCGGAGCGAATTTGCTCCACCGTGCGCATGCTCAAGAAGGGGAGCATGCCCGAAACAACCGGGATGTTGCCCTCGTAAGCCAAACCGGCGGCAACACCCACGGCGGCCTGCTCGGCAAGTCCCACGTCGATAAACCGATCGGGAAACTTCTCGCGGAACTCGACAAGGGTCATGCCGATGTCGGGCGTGACCGTCCACAGGTTGGGGTACTCATCGCCCAGGTCGGCCAGCGTCTGACCGATGATGGTGCGCGCAGAGAACCACTCGCCGAAGGTAAAGGTAACAGGCATTAGTTCGCTCCCTTCGAAGCGCGTGTGGACTCGAGCGAGGCCATGGCCTTAGCGAGGTCTTCCTGACCGAGCGAACCGGCGTGCCACGCCAGGTTGCGCTCCATGAAGTCGACGCCCTTGCCCTTGATGGTCTCGCAGATAAGAACAGTGGGTCGGTCGCTCGATGCCGGCGGAAGGTTATCCAGGGCGTTCACCAGACTCGACATGTCGTGACCGTCAACCATCACGACGTTCCAGCCGAAAGCCGCCCACTTGTCGGGATACGGCTCGAGAGCAACGCGCTCCTCGGCGTGACTCGTCATGAGCTGTCGGTTGCGGTCGATAATGGCGACGACGTTTCCGAGCTCACTGCTGCGTGCCGCCATCGCGCCCTCCCAGACCGAACCCTCTCCGGTTTCACCGTCACCCATAAGCACGAAGACGCGGTGCGACTCGTTGCGCTGGCGGGCGCTCTTGGCCATTCCCACACCAATGGGCAGGCCGTGACCGAGTGAGCCGGTCGACGCCTCAACACCGGGAAGCTGAACCTTGCAGGGGTGCATGCCGAAGGCGCTGTCGAGCTGACCGTACGTGTTGACGATGTCGTCGAACTCGAAGAACCCGCGCATGGCCATGGCGATGTACATGCACACGGCGGCGTGGCCCTTACTCAAAATGAATCGATCGCGCTTCGGATTCACGATGTTGGTGGGGTCCACCGCCATGCCGTAGTGATAGAGCGCAATGAGGATATCGGCGACCGACAGGTCACCACCGATGTGCACGGCGCCCTCGTAGGTACCGCACAGGTAAAGAAGCTTGGAACGGAGTTCGAAAGCCAGTTCTTCGAGCTCGGCAACGCTGTGGCGCTGCTCGGCGTTCGCAGTATTCGTGGGTCCCATCAGACGCATCCTCCTTGATGACTACTTCCCGATGACGCAACGGTATCACTAGGCTGTTTATAAGTAAACACGTTTTCGACACGAACATGTTTCGATCCGATAGACACCATCGGCTTCCGCACTTGGGGAGGCGCTGCAGAGAAGGGAGGGCTCGTGGCTCACGTCAGCGGCGGCTCCGCCGTGGAACAACTGTCCCCCGTGCACGAAGCTCTCAGCGACGTCATCGACAGCGAGGCCTTTGTTCCGCGTTTGCTCGCCCTCTTGTCAAACGCACTGGTGTGGCGCGAATCAATGCTGCTTCGCGGCGAGTTCGGCCTCGGAACCAACGATTGGCGGGTTCTCTCAGCGCTCGCTGTTCGCCCGGGTATTACGGCCACAGACGTCTCCGAATTTCTGGTGATGAACAAGGCCGTGGTGTCGAAGGCCGTCAATGTGCTTATGACGAGGAACCTGATTACCTCGACCGACGGACCCCGCGGATCCCGCAACCTGTTCCTTACTCCGCCCGGCGTGGAGATGCACGACCAGATGTTGCCCATCTCACTTGCCGGCGAAGACATCCTGCTGTCGCAACTCTCACCTGCAGAGGCGACTCAACTCAGGGTGCTCTTGGGAAAGCTGATGGCTCAGATTCCCCGTTTGGCGGACGAGACGACCTGAGGCCCGGGCCTCCCATTCAGCCGAGCAATCTAGGCGCTGAACGCCAGCGTGCCGTCGATGTAGGTCTCGTTGACCGTGATCTTGTCCCAGCCGTCGGCAACGGAACTCCAGGGGTCCGCCGACACCACTGCGTAGTCGGCGCGCTTGCCCACCTCGAGTGAGCCGCGGTCATCGGCGTGGATCTGCCAAGCGGCGCCGGTCGTGATGGCCGTGAGTGCCTGTTCGGGCGTGGCACACTCGGCGGCGTTGAGCACGGAGCCGTCGACCTGCAGTTGGCGCAGGACAGCCGTGCGTGCGCTCAGGAGTGGGTGCACCTTGCTCACGTTGTAGTCGGAGTGCAGGCTCGGGCGAAGTCCCGCCGCGTAGGCGGAGGCCACGCGGTCGAGGCGGTTGGAGCGCTCCGGGCCGAGGATGGTGTCGCGGAAGGCGGCTCCCCAGTAGAAAACGTGATTCATCAAGAAGCTCGGGCTGATGTTGGCCTTCGCCATGCGCGCGAGTTGGTCATCCGTGGTGAAGGAGACGTGCTCGAAACGGTGGCGCAAATCGTTGGTGCCGTATGCGGGCAGCAGCTCTTCCATGGCGGTGAGTGCAAACTCCACGGCGGCGTCACCGTTGGTGTGCACCATGATCTGCCAGCCGTCGCGCAGACCGGGAGTGATGGCCCCGCGAAGGCTTTCGGGTGTCCAGTTGGCGTGACCGCCGTTGTCTTCGCCGAGGTAGGGCTGGAAGAAGTAGCCGGAACGACCCTGGTTTGATCCGTCGGTGACCACCTTCCAGGCGTCGGCCCGCACCATCTCGTCACCGGAGAAGGGAGTGACACCCGCTTCTTTCCAGGTTGCCGCGACTTCGTCGGGGGTCTTGCCCGCCATGATTGCGAACTGAGCTGTGGACATTCGCACAGGCAAGCGCTGGGCGCCGTTCATCTGGTGCAGCATGGCCAGTTCTGAGATGCCCGCGAGCGTTCCCGTGGCCGCTTCGCGCAGCGAGGTGACCCCCTGGCGCGCGCACTCGTTGAGAATCGTGGTGATGCCGGAGGCGAGGTCGGCTTGCGTGGGCTTGGGAAGTTTGCCCGCAAAGACCATGAGGGCCGGGGCCTCAGCGATGACGCCGGTGAGCTTTCCGTCGGCGCGACCAAAGGAGCCGCCGACCGGGTCCATCGTTTGGTCGTTCACTCCGGCAAGGTCCAACATTGGGCTGTTGACATAGAGGTAGTGCATGGACGCGTTCATGACCATCACCGGATTATTGGGCGAGACCTGATCGAGAATCGTGCGGGTGAGGTCGGGTTCCCCCGGATACAGGCTGGGGTCGAAGAGCTTGCCCAGCACGAACTGGCCGTCGGGCGTCTTGGCCGCGGTCTCCTTGATGGTGGCCACAACCGAATCAAAGGTGGGGCACGCTTCGTTGGAAACGTCGGTCCACGTGAGGTTGAGCAACGAGGTCCACATGTGCATATGGGGCTCGATGAGCCCGGGAATCACGATGCCCTCGGGCTTCACTGTCTTGGTGGAGGAATCCGTGAGGCCGTCGAGGTCGGCAAGCGAACCGATGCCAATGATCTTTCCACCCGAGATGGCCATGGCCTCGGCGTGTCGTGCGGCCGGGTTGCCCGTGGAAATGCTGCCCACGACGAGCGTGTCGGCAACTTCCGAGCTCGGGGACTTGTTCGCGTGGTGAGCCGGGGTGAGTGTCGTGCCGGCAGATGCCACGGCCTCACTCAGGTGGGACTGCGCAATCGGGTGGGCGGTACAGCATCCTGCAGACATTGTCGGACTCCTTCTGAACGTTAAGTCCAATGTAACAGGGCGGGCGCTGAGAACCTTCAGTACATCAATAGCTTGGCGCGCAGGGCCTGCTCAAACTTGGCCACATCGCCGCGAGAAAGCTTGAGGTCAGTCCAGTCGAGGATCATGCTCAGGTCTCCGTTGGCTCCCTCAATGAGAACGCAGGGTTCACGGCCATCGCTCGCCACCAACTGCGCGGGGGTTCGCTCGTTCTTGTGGACGAGCACGAACTCGATTCCCTGTTCGTCGGCCAGTCGCTGTTCCATTGCTTTCCAGGCGGCCTTCTTGGTGAACGGCGAATGAGTGATGTCGCACAGCGTGCACTCGCGCAGCCCAAACAAGTGGCCGAACAGATAGCTCACCTCACCGGCGAATCCTCCGTCTGCGTTGTAGACCCCGATGACCTTCATGGTGTCATCCTAGGTCGGGTACGAGTCCGGCTATTTCTTCTTACCGTCCGTGAAGCGGTATCCCACCGGGAAAATCTCCAGCCTCTTGCGACGGGACACAAGACCCCACACGCCACCTCGGACGAAGAGCACGAAGACGATTCCCACGGCTCCCAAGAAGATGAGATACAGAGGTCCGAAGTCCGCCAACAATTGCTTCAAGAACCAGAAGATGAGGGCGCCGATGATGGGCCCCTCGAGGGTTCCGACGCCGCCCACGACCACGATGAAGATCATGAACGCAGACCACTGAACCGAAAACACGCTGTCCGGCTGAACGCGCATTGTCGAAATCGCCACCAGCGCACCGGCCACACCGGCAGCAGCGGCGGCAAAGATGAACACGCGACGACGCACCGACTGCACGCGGACGCCAGAGGTGGAAGCGGCCGTCACATCATCGCGCACCGCAGTAAGTGCCAGACCGATCCGAGACCGAACCAGCCACACGCACACCACGAGCACGACAACCGCCGCGCCGAGGGCAATCCAGTAGCTCATGGCGATGCGCAGATCTTTGGGCATGTCGGTCGTAGCCGCCAACGAGATTCCCGCGCCGCCGCCAATTTG
>CANFVD010000063.1 GCA_947450345.1 Actinomycetota bacterium | reverse complement strand
GTGCCGCGGTGCAGTGCCACGATTCCGCCGGTGAGGTTGCGGTAGCCAACTGAGCGGAATCCCACTGCGCGGATTTTCTTGGCGAGCTCGCTCTGGTTGGGCCACGCCTCGATGCTGTCGGCGAGGTACGTGTAAGCGGCCGCGTTGCTGCTGGTAAGGATTGAGAGCAACGGCATGACGCGTGTGAGATAAGTGCGGTAAACGAGGCCCATGAGCGGATGCGGTGGCGTGGAGAACTCCGCGATCACAATGCGCCCGCCGGGCTTGGTCACGCGAAACATCTCAGCCAATGCCTTGTCGGGCTCAACCACGTTGCGGAGTCCGAACGAAATGGTCACGGCGTCAAAGGAATTGTCCTCGAAGGGCAGGGCCGTCGCGTCGGCCTCGACAAACGTGAGGTTGGTGAGCGACGCGTGCTTGCGACGCCCGACCTCAAGCATGCCCGGCGAGAAGTCGGCCGCAACGACGTCGGCTCCTGCACGCGCGAGCGGCACGCTGCTGGTGCCCGTTCCGGCGGCCAGGTCCAGGATGCGCATGCCCGGCTCGGGAGCAATCTGACGAACGGTGACGATGCGCCACAGGGCAGAGTTGCCGCCCGAAAGAAAGGCGTTGGTGCGGTCGTAACCCTCAGCCACGTCGTCGAACATGGCCGCCACCTCGGTGGGCTTCTTGCTCAAATCTGCTGTGGTCACGACTCAAGTCTAAGCGGTGAGGGTGACGGGGTCGGTGGGCGTAAAGTTGCTCGAGTGACCACCTCTGGCGATGCCCGTCTCACCGTGACGACGGTTCGCGTCGCTACGGCACCGGCATTCGTCGAACTGCTGAATGCCCAGTCCCCTCTGCTCTGGCGACGCAAGGGTGCCGGCCTGGTGGGCCACGGAGAAGCGTTGCGCCTCACGTTCTCGGGAGCGGACCGCATGACCCAGGCCGCGCGCGCGTGGCAACGGATTGTTGCGCAGGCGACGGTGAGCGACGACGTGCAGGTGCCCGGAAGTGGCCTCGTGGCGCTGGCAAGTTTTACCTTCGCCGACACATCTGCCGCCACGAGCGTGCTGATTGTGCCGCGACTTATCGTGGGTCGTCGAGACGATGTGACCTGGATCACCACGGTCAGCGTCGACGGAGATACGGCACCCGACGCGCAGGTGCCGACGCCGGTTGCGGTTGCCCACCGGGCGGCGGCGCGACTCGCTCCCGGAATCATGAGCGAACACGACTACGAGCGGGCCGTCGAGGCTGCCATTGCCCATATCGCTGCCGGTGATGTGAGCAAGGTCGTGCTGGCCCGAGACCTGACGGGCACGCTCGATCCCGAGTCAGACATTCGCAGCATGGTGGCGGAACTCGCGCAGGCCTACCCCGATTGCTGGACGTTTGCCATCGACGGGTTCTACGGAGCCAGCCCCGAGACTCTGGTCAGTGTTCGCGGTGGCGTGGTGGATGCCCGCGTCCTTGCCGGCACGGCCGCGCGCGGCGTCGATCCCGCCAGCGACGAAGAGGCTGCCACTGCCCTCGCCACGAGCCGCAAAGATCTCGACGAACACGCGTTCGCCGTTCGTTCGGTCACCGAAGTCTTGCGTCCGCTCACGTCACACCTCGTCGCCGAGGACGCTCCTTTTACCCTCCGCCTCGCCAACCTGTGGCACCTTGCCACCGACGTCAGCGGTGAGGTTGCCGCCGGCGTGAGCGCCCTCGACCTGGCCGCGGCCCTGCATCCCACCGCGGCCGTGGCCGGCGCCCCCACCGATGCAGCCGTCGCCTTGATTGCACAGCTCGAACCCTTTGACCGCGGACGGTATGCGGGAGCCGTGGGCTGGGTGGGTGCGACGGGCGAGGGCGAGTGGGCCATCGCCCTGCGTTGTGTCATGGTCACCGACCAGAACGTCACTGCTTACGCCGGCGCGGGCATCGTGGCCGACTCGGAGCCGGCCACTGAACTGCGCGAGACGCAGATGAAGTTCCGTCCCGTGCTCGATGCGCTCGCACCGCTCAACGACTAGCGAGGCAGCGGAACCTCAATCAGCAGTGGTCGCGGCCCCGGTTGCGTGAGTGCCTGATCGAGCTGGCCCACGGTTGAGGCACTGAGATAGTCGAAGCCGTAGGCCTCGGCCAACGCCCTGAGGTTGACGTCCTGGGGGGTCAGCATCACTCGGTCAAAATCGGGGCGATCCGCGGTTGCCGCCACCTCGAGCGAGTCGAAGATCGTTCCGCCGCCATCATTGGCCACCACAATCTGCAGGCGCGGGCGCGGCTGACCGGGCTCCGCCCAGAGTCCGCCCGCGTCGTGCAACAGGGTGAGGTCGCCCAGCACCACTCGGGTGAGAGCTCCCGAAGCCAGAGCAATGCCGCCGGCCGTTGACACCGTGCCGTCAATGCCCGCCAGTCCTCGGTTGGCAAAGACCGGGATCTTCTTCCCGGGCACCACGCGATCGGCCACACGAATAATGCGAGAGGCGCCAAACACCAGCCGGTCATGCGGCCAGGTTGCGCGCCACACCGCGTCGACAAGCAGTTCGCGCGTCAGCGGCGTGCGCACGGCCGCCAGTTCTGCCTGGGCGTATTCACGCTTACTCGCCGCGTCCGTGGCTCGGCTCGCCGCGATGTCGGGGGCACGCGCGGCTGGAGCCGAGTCCGCCTGTCGTTGCTCATACTCGGCGAGCGCTTCCGATCCCACGCGAAGCCACGCGCCGAGCCACTGCGCATCGGTTTCCCCCGGAGCCACGCTCACGCTATCCACGACTGCGGAAACCGCATGACCGGGATTCAGGTCTTCGCCGCCCGAGCGCACCACGATGGTCTCGATATCGGGGCGACCCGCAATCAGCGCGGGAATTTGTCGGCCGAGAGTGGGATGACCACACACCACGATGCGCTCAACGGCGTCGGTAAGTTCGGCCGTATCGAGCGCCGCTCGATAGTGCGCAACCAGGTTGCGGCCAAACCGGGCACCCGACGAAACCTCGGCGATGAGCGGCCAGCCGCCCTCGTGCGCTATTTGCTCGGCTTCGGGACCAGCCGAGGCGCCCGCAATGATGAGCGTGCGAGGTCCGCGAGGCAAAACCAGTGCAGTGTGGTCGCGCGGGGCCAGTGGCGCCACCGAACCGGGTCGCGGTTGCGGACGTTGAGCGCTCGAGAGCGGCTCACGGTAAGCCAGATTCAGATGTACGGGTCCCGGGCGTCCGTGGACAGCAGGAGCGTGACCGAGCGATGCCGCCCAGGCTTCTGTTGCCGTTGTCTGAGCGGTCTCAATGTCGTGCTGAATGTCGACCGGGGCAGGAATATCACGCAGGAGGCGAACGCTCCCACCAAAGATGCCGGCCTGAACCATCGTCTGGTTGCTGCCAATACCGTGCAGTTCTTCCGGGCGATCGGCGGTCAGCAGAATCAGGGGAATGCCGGCGTGATGGGCTTCGAGAACTGCGGGGTGCAGGTTGGCGACGGCGGAGCCCGACGTGGTGATCACGGCCGCCGGTCGACCCGTCTCACTGCCGATGCCGAGGGCCGTGAACGCCGCGGCACGCTCGTCGATGCGCACCACCACGCGCACGGCGCCCTCGCGCTCAAGTTGAGCGGCGGCCAGTGCCAGTGCCTGAGAACGAGCGCCCGGACACACCACCACCCATTCCAGGCCGTGGGCAATCAGCGTCTCGAGGAGTGCACAAGCCGAGCTCGTGGCCGGCGACGTCTCCACGGGAGCGTCACTCACGGGTGTCGTCATCCTTGTCGAGGTCGCGCTGCAGTCGGCGAAGAAAGTCGGCGTCGTCATCGGGGCCTTGCGGACGAGGTGGTCCTGAACGGCGTCCCTGACCGGTCAGGCCGGACGACGGCGAACCGGGCATCGCCGACGCTCTGCGCGGGCGACCGACAAAGAACCACAGGAGCGCGCCAACCAGGGGGAGGAAAATGATGACGATAATCCACACGGGCTTGGGGAGCCCCCGGACGCGCAAACGCTCGGCAAGGATGGCGTCTACCGCGGCGAAGATCTGAAGCACCACGGTGACGGCCACGAGTATCAAAAAGAGCCGAACCACATCTCAGAGTCTAGGCAAGAGACGTAGACTCTCACCTCGTGAAGAAGTTTCCGCTGTGGTTGGTCTACACCCTGCTCCGCTTGGCCTTCTTCGTCGTGCCGTTCGTCGTGCTCATCCTGTTCAACGTGACATGGTGGATTGCTGCCCTCCTGGCGGCAATCATCGGCCTGTCGTCGTCGTACATTTTTCTCGCGCGCTTACGCAATCGCATGTCCACCGCACTTTACGAGGCGCGCACCCGACAGAAGGCAGCGCCCCCCGGAGCGGACGAACTCCACGAGGACGCCGCGAGCTAGAAGACGAGTACGGCCCCCAGGCCGAGTCCGTAGATGAGGCCCGTGATGGTGGTGAGTCGGAGAACAAGGATGTCCTCGGCCGGCGACTTACTGGCGGCGGCAATCACACACGCGGGTGCCGCGATCAGCCACACAAACTGCAGGTAGTTCGCGTTCGGATAGAAGATGGCAATTGCTCCCGCGGCCACCATGGCCAGCACAACGAGAACGATGTAGAAGGCCACGGACCCACGGCGTCCCATGCGGGTTGCCAGCGTGCGCTTACCCGAGAGGCGGTCGGTGGCGATGTCACGAGCATTATTGATCACCAGCACCGCGCACGAAATAAACCCGATGCCCGCTCCACCGATCCACGCCTCATCAGAGACCATGCCGGCCTGAACGAACATGGTGCCAGCCGTGGCCACGAGCCCAAAGAAGACAAAGACTGCCAGCTCGCCCAGGCCCATGTATCCGTACGGGCGCTTTCCTCCGGTGTAGAACCACGCCGCGGCGATACAGACCGCGCCGACGGCAGGGAGCCACCACATCTGCGTGATGATGGTCACCGCAAGTCCGGCGGCTAACGACAGAGCAAAGAAGGCGAGGGCCACGACGAGCACGGACCGCGGCGTGGCCGAACCCGAACCGGTGAGTCGACCCGGTCCCACGCGATGCGCATCCGTTCCGCGCACACCGTCGGAATAGTCGTTGGCGTAGTTGACACCGATCTGAAGGGACAGTGTCACGACGAGGCACAGGATGGTCAGCACCCACGAGAAGTGGTCCGCAACGTGAGCGGCACCCGCGCCGATGGCCACCGGCGCAATGGCGAGAGGAAGGGTGCGCAGGCGTGCTCCGCTGACCCACGACACCCGGGCCGGCCGGTTGGGGGCGAAGTGTTCCGGTTTCCGCGACCGAGCCGGGTGGCGGCTCGACGATCCGGTTCGCGAGGACTTCTTGCGGGTGCTTTTCTTAGCGCTCATCACAGTGTCCGATTCTACGTTGCCCCGTGCGCCAAGCGCCCGAGCGGGACAAGGCCGCTACCCCACGAAGAGAGCGGCACACACGAGTCGATCGGGCTTGCCGGACGACAGGCGCGGAAGCTGCTCGACGAGCCTCACCTCGCGGGGCATGGCGGCGGCTCCGAGCTCGTCGCGAACGATGGCCTTGATGAGTTCGGCGAGCGAACGCGGATCGGCAGCGGTCTCGTCGGGATCAAGTTCAACGACAAGCCCCACGCGCTCGCCCCACTCCTCATCGGCAATGGAGACCGCGACGGCATATGCACATTCGCGAATATGCTCGGTGACCTCTTCCACCAATTCAAGATTTACCTTGATTCCACCGGAAATCAGCACCCGATCGCTGCGGCCCTGAACCGTGAGCGTGCCCTCACGAAACTCGCCAATGTCGTCGGTGAGGTACCAGCGAACGCCGTCTGCCTCGGTGAATCGCTGCTCGGTCAGAACGGGGTCACCAATGAATTCCGTTGCGAGAATATGTCCGCCGACTTCGATGCGACCGTCAGGACGCACGTGAATCCTGACATCGTTCAGGGGCAGGCCGTCGTACACGCACCCTCCCGCCGTCTCCGTGGCGCCATACGTTGTCACAACGGGAAGGCCGAGTGCGCGCGCACGCTCGAGCAGTGAGGGGCTGGTTCGCTGCCCGCCCACAAGGATGGTCGAGAGACGGCAGACGATGGCCAGCGCAGCGGGGTCATGCTCCACGTGCTCAACAATGCGGCTCAACTGCACGGGCACCACCGACATGTAGAGGCGTTCGTGTTCGGGACGCACCGCCAGGGCGTCGATGAGCGCGGCCGTATTGAACGATTCGCGGGTCAGCACGAGCGGTTCGGTGTCGGCCTCGAGCGAGCGAATCAACACCTGGAGCCCGCCGATGAAGTGAACGGGAAGGGCGAGGATCCACGTGCCGGGCCCACCCAGTCGTCCCAGGCTGGCACGCGCGTTGGACATCAATGCCGCCGCGGAGAGCGCGAGACGCTTGGGTGCGCTGGACGAGCCCGAGGTCTCGATCAGAACCGCAATGTCGTCGTCTACTTCAGTGGGCACCCAGCTCGTGTCTGTCCCCGGCGCGACCACAGCGACGGCCGAACCCTGCCCGCGCAGGGCGGTGGCAAGGGCCTCGCGGACGAGTGCGATTCGGTCGGACGTGACGATGACGGTGCTACGCATGGCGGTTGGCTCGAACCTTAAAAGTGCCAGGGGAAGGCGGACCAGTTGGGGTCACGTTTTTCCAGGAAGGCGTCCCGCCCCTCGACGGCCTCATCGGTTCCATAAGCCAGGCGCGTGGCCTCGCCCGCAAAAACTTGCTGTCCCACCATGCCGTCATCAACCGCGTTGAAGGCAAACTTGAGCATGCGAATCGCCGTGGGCGACTTGGTGAGGATTTCGTTCGCCCACTCGATGGCCGTGCGCTCCAAGTCCGCGTGTTCAACCACCGCATTGATAGCGCCGGCGTCAAGCGCGCGCTGGGCGTCGTATTCGCGGGCGAGAAAGAAGACCTCGCGGGCAAACTTCTGCCCCACCTGACGCGCAAAATAGGCCGAACCGTAGCCGGCATCAAAAGAGCCCACATCCGCATCCGTTTGCTTGAATCGTCCGTGCTCACGGCTCGCAATGGTGAGATCGCACACCACGTGAAGTGAATGCCCGCCGCCGGCGGCCCAACCGGGTACCACCGCAATGACCACCTTGGGCATGAATCGGATGAGGCGCTGAACCTCAAGGATGTGGAGCCTGCCGGTGGCGGAGGTTTCGTCACCGTACTCATAGCCCGCGCGACCACGGATGCGCTGATCACCGCCCGAGCAGAAAGCCCAGCCTCCGTCTTTGGCGCTAGGACCGTTACCCGTGATCAGAACGACGCCAATGTGCGAGTTCTGCCGAGCGTGGTCGAGAGCACGGTACAACTCGTCAACGGTTTGCGGTCGAAAAGCGTTGCGCACTTCTGGTCGATTGAAGGCGACGCGCGCGATTCGTCCCGAGTGATCGTGGTGATAGGTCACGTCGGTGAGCCCCTCAAAGCCGGCCACGTCATGCCATGCCGAGGGGTCGAAGATCTCCGACACCGATGTAGTCATAGTCTCCAGACTACGCGCCGAACGGAGGGGGTGCGAGACTAGGCGCATGCTGCCCGACCTGACCGACGTCCTTGCCGGACTGCGCGTGGTCTC
>CANFVD010000062.1 GCA_947450345.1 Actinomycetota bacterium | reverse complement strand
GTCTCGGACCGCTTGGTGGGAATCGCAGTGTTGCGCTCGATGAGCTTGGTCATGATGCCACCCTTGGTCTCGATACCGAGGCTTAGCGGGGTCACATCGATCAGCAACACGTCCTTGCGCTCACCGCGCAGCACGCCGGCCTGAAGGGCCGCGCCCACGGCAACGACCTCATCGGGGTTCACGCCCTTGTTGGGCTCCTTGCCGCCGGTCAGGCTCTTGACGAGCTCCACCACGGCGGGCATACGGGTCGATCCGCCCACGAGAACAACGTGGTCCACATCGGCTACCTTGACGCCGGCTTCGCGGATAACGTCCTCGAAGGGCTTCTTGGTGCGGTCAACAAGATCCTGCGTCATCGACTCAAACTGAGCGCGCGTGAGGGTCTCGTCAAGGTTGGCGGGGCCATTCTCAGTCAGCGACAGGTAAGGGAGCTGGATGTTCGTCGTGGTTGACGACGACAGTTCCTTCTTTGCCTGCTCGGCGGCTTCCTTGAGTCGCTGCAGGGCAATCTTGTCGGTGCTCACATCGACGCCCGAGGTTTCCTTGAACTTCTTGATGAGGTGCTCAACAACGCGCTGATCCCAGTCGTCACCACCGAGGCGGTTGTCGCCGGAGGTGGAACGCACCTGGATCGTGGAAAAGTCCTCGTCTTTGCCCACTTCGAGCAGCGACACGTCGAACGTTCCGCCACCGAGGTCAAAGACCAGAATGAGTTCGTCTTCTTTACCCTTGTCGAGGCCGTAGGCCAGGGCCGCCGCAGTGGGCTCGTTGATGATGCGCAGCACGTTGAGGCCCGCGATCTCACCGGCCTCCTTGGTGGCCTGACGCTCAGCGTCGTTGAAGTATGCGGGAACCGTAATGACCGCGTCGGTCACCGTGTCGCCGAGGTACTGCTCGGCATCGCGCTTGAGCTTGCCGAGAATACGTGCCGAGATCTCCTGCGGTGTGTACTTCTTGTCGTCAATCTTGTCGGTGTGGGTCGTACCCATGTGTCGCTTGACCGAAGCCAGTGTGCGATCCACGTTGGTGACGGCC
This sequence comes from Actinomycetota bacterium, assembly GCA_947450345.1. Lineage (GTDB taxonomy): Bacteria > Actinomycetota > Actinomycetes > Actinomycetales > Microbacteriaceae > UBA963. The sequence continues at coordinate 6,703 of CANFVD010000062.1, read as the reverse complement.
TGGCGCTTGGCCGGCTCTCCCACGAGAACTTCGCCGTCTTTGGTAAACGCGACCACCGAGGGGGTGGTGCGGAATCCTTCGGCGTTGGCGATGACGGTGGGTTCTCCACCCTCAAGCACGGCAACGACCGAGTTGGTGGTTCCGAGGTCAATTCCTACTGCTCGTGACATGTGTTATCTCCTTCGTTTTTCTTGACGCCGGTGTGCCGGATCAAGAGACTGTGTGGCTTATCTGAAGTCTTGACCAAGACTTGAGTCTTGATATGTCAAGTTTGCCACCTGTGGATAACTATGTCAAGTTAACTTGAGTCCCGGCGGCTCAAGTTTGAACCCAGGCAACGCGTTCACCTCTCGTTCGCTTTCTGCCGCATCGTGCCTCTAGCCCCCGGGGCGTCGCGCCCGGTAGCGTTGCTCTCATGTCGAGCACAGTTGCCCCCACACGTAAACGCGGCCAGGTCTTCTCGTGGGCCCTCTGGGACTGGGGCACTTCGGCCTTCAGCGTGCTCATCACCACCTTCGTCTTTGCGCGCTACATCATTTCCGATGCCTTCATAGACCCCAAGATCGTCGCCGCCTACGAGGCCTCGGGCCAGGCGGGCGCCGCCAAGGTGGCCTACGATGCCGCGGCAAACAATCTCGCCAATGGCCTGTCGATGTCTGTCTGGATTGGCGGCATCATCATCATCTTTGTTGCGCCCATCTTGGGCCAGCGAGCTGACGCCATGGGCCGGCGCCGCATGTGGCTCGGCATCAACACGGGAATCGTCATTCTCGCGACGTTTGGGATGTTCTTCATTGAGCCCTCGGCGTCGTTCTGGATCTACGGCATCGTTCTCTATGCGATCGCGAACATCTTCTACGAATTTGCGAACGTCAACTACAACGCGATGCTCTTGCAAGTGTCCACGCCAAAGAACGTGGGTAGCGTCAGCGGATTCGGCTGGGGCATGGGATACATCGGCGGAATCGTCGTTCTCCTCATTTCGCTCTTTGGCTTCGCGCTCGGTGACAGCCACTGGTTCGGAGTCAGCAGCGATGCGTCGCTCAACATTCGCATCATTTTCTTGATCGCGGCCATCTGGTCGCTCGTCTTCTCAATCCCGGTGCTCACGGTCGTGCCCGAAGTGGCAGCGCTCCCCGGCGCGAAGCGCCTCAGCCTGGTTGGCTCGTACAAGAAACTGGTTCACGACATTCGCGGCCTGTTCCGCAATGACCGCCAAACCTTTTACTTCTTGCTCGCCAGTGCCATTTTTCGTGACGGACTCGTCGCGGTCTTCAGCCTCGGCGCAATTCTGGCCGGAACCGTCTTTGGCTTTGACTTCACCCAAATTATGTTCTTCGGTATCGCCGCGAACGTCGTGGCCGGCATCGGGGTATTCATCGGTGGCGTTGTCGATAACCGCGTTGGACCCAAGGCCGTCATCGTCGGTTCACTTATCGGCCTCATCATTGCCGGCCTCTTTATCTTTTTCTTCCACGACGGCGGTCCGACCATCTTCTGGATCGGCGGTCTCGTTTTGAGTTTGTTTGTCGGCCCGACCCAATCGGCCAGTCGTTCACTCCTTGCTCGGGTTTCAAACAACCGGAACGAAGGCGAGCTGTTCGGTCTGTACGCCACAACCGGCCGGCTCGTCGTGTGGCTGTCTCCGCTGCTCTTCTGGATCCTCACCACGACGCTCGGTGCTCAGTACTGGGGCATCCTGGCGATTGTTTTCGTACTCCTCATTGGCTTGATTATCATCATCCCCATCAAGCCGCGGTTCACCGCAGACGCGGAGCGGGGCTCAGAAAAGTAATCGCCACTCCTGTGGCCTCGTCGCGCTAGGCAAAGAGCCAGTGCACGATGAGGAGCATCGTCACCACAAAACCCACCGCGTAGTTAATCCAGAGGAACGCGCGCCAGCCTCGGTTCGCGCGTTCACAGTCGGCGTCGGGCAGTGATCGATACGGCCACACCATGATGAGGTACGGAATCGCCAGGAAGGCGGCATAAAACACCGGCCACGCGGCCCGGCCCGTGCCGGCGGCCACAAAGAGCGCAATGCCTGCGAGAAGGTACGCGGCGAGCGCGAATCGGGCGGTAAATCGCGCGCCCATGACGGTTGCCACGGAAGAAAGCCCGCCCTCGCGATCGGCCTGAATATCCTGGATTGCCCCGAAGGCGTGCGAGGCCACCCCCCACAAGAAGTACGCGACGAGGATGAGCCACAGCGCCGGAGTGAAGACGGCCCCCGCGAGCACGAGTCCGTAAATAGCGGGGCTGACAAAGTGCGTGCTTGAGGTGATCGAGTCGAGGAACGGGACCTCTTTGAAGCGCAGGCCCTTCATGGAGTACGCCACCACAGCAAACATGCTCACAGCGAGCACGGCCCACGAGAGCGGGCTTCCCACGGCAACCAAAAACACCAGGAACGGCAGGTTTGTGGCCAGAACCACCCACAGCGTGAGCCGGTGCAGTCGGCGGTCGAGGACCGCGCCCTCAACACCGCCCTTGCGCGGATTGCGCATGTCTGACTCGTAGTCGAAGACGTCGTTGATGCCGTACATCGCCACGTTATAAGGGATGAGAAAGAACAGCGTTCCGATGATGAACGTGAGGTCCACGCGGTGCGTGGTCATGAGGTAGCCGGCGGCAAATGGAAACGCCGTGTTGACCCACGAGAGGGGCCGCGATGACATCACGAGAGTGCGAAAAGTGCCTCCGCCACGGGAGCCGGCGGTCATCGCTTCGCGCCCTTCGCCGGAAGGAGGACCCACAGCGCCGGGAGCGCGAGGACTGCGGCAATGGAGTAGGCAAAGTCTTCGAGGGGGGCAACTCCCACCAGAGCGCCCGAGATTTTGGTCTCGTCATAGCTGACGATCCCAAGTCCCACAATCACATTGTCGAATACTCCGGTGAGGACCAGTAGTCCGGCAAGCGTAATGAGCAGGGCCGCCATTCGCCGGCCGGGGCGGGGGGTCGTCGTGACCGCTCCCGAGGCAATGCGGTGGCGCGCCCGGCGACCGTGCACGGCCATCGCGACCACCCAAAACACGATCACGGCAACAAGAACAGAGACGTTGAGCCAGACGTACGTCATCGGTGGGTCCCCCGCATCAACATCCGCGTGACGGCAGCGAAGAAGTTCATCGTGAGGTAGCAGAGCAGAGCGAGGAAGGCAATCTCCTCAATAGGGACCTCAGGTGCCACAACGATCCCCGTCACATAGGGCGAGGGGCCACGAAAGAAGATGCCCAAGCCGATGCCGGCCAGGTCCCACAGCAGAAAGAACAGCACACCCACGGGAAGCACAATCGCCGCTCGCCGAGCGTCAGCCCAGAAGAAGAGCTGAAAGCGCCGGTCGAGAATCACCATTCCCACCAGCGAGAACAGGAGCGCGGCGAGGTAAAGCCAGCTCACGCTCAGTCCGTTCGGTCCACGGTGGGAAACAGGGGCTCGGGCAGCGGTTCGGTGGATCCGTCACCGCGAAGACGCTTGATCAGAATCTCCGAGCTGATGAGGCACATCGGAAGGCCAATTCCAGGGATGGACGAACCGCCCGAGTAGTAGAGACCCTTGACCTTCTTGCTCTTGTTTCCTGCCCGGAAAAAGGCGCTTTGCTTGAGAATGTGGCTGGGGCCCAGGGCCGTGCCGAGCCAGGTGTTGAGGTCGCCCGCGAAGTCCGCCGGACCAATGGTGCGACGCACCACAATGCGTTGCGCCAAGTCGGGAACCTTCGCCCAGCGGGCAATCTGTGCGATGGCGGCGTCCGCCGCGGCCTCGACCTGAGGGCTGCCCTTGCCGTCCAGACCGCCCTTGCCGATGCTCGGATCGGCCGGAACCGGAATGAGCACAAAAAGGTTGGTATCCGAGCCGGGTGCCACGAACGGATCGGTCGTGTTGGGTCGACACACATAAATTGATGCCGGATCGGGAATCGAGCGCGGTTCGTTGAAAATACGACCGAAGTTATCGTTCCAGTCACTCGTGAAGAACAGGTTGTGGTGATCGAGTTGCGTCATGCGCCCGCTCACGCCCAGGTAGACCAGGACCGCACTCGGGCCGGCCACGCGCGTGTCCCACCACTTCTGGGAGTAGGTCTGCTGCGCCGGGGGAAGCAGCGCCGTCTCTGAATGGTGCAGATCCGCCGATGACACCACGACATCGGCGAGGAGTGTCTTGGGCTTGCCTCCGCGAGGGCCCGTGTACGTGACGCCCGTGACACGGGCTCCCGAGCCGGGACCGTCGGTATCAATCGACGTGACTCGAGCGTTGCGGATAATGGTCACACCGGCGGCTATGGCCACCTTTTCGATGCCCGTTATGACCTTGTGAAAACCGCCCACGGGATACAGCACACCGTCTTCGAGATCGAGATAGCTCATGAGGTGATACATGCTCGGCGTGATGTAAGGGCTCGACCCCAAGAACACGGCTGGATAGCCGAGAACCTGCTGGAGAGTGGGTGAGGACACGTATCGGGCAGCGAAGTCGGCCAGGCTGACCCGCAGCAGGCTGAGCAGTTTGGGCAGACGCTTCAGGACGTCCGCGCGCAAGAGCGGACCGAATTTCGCGAAGCTCGTGTAAAGAAATCGAAGCTTGGCCATCTCGTACGTGTCTTTGGCCGAATCGAGGTAGGCGCTCATCTTTTCTCGTGAACCGGGTTCGCGCTGCTCGAAGAGGTCGAGGTTTGCTTCGCGTGAATCGCGAATGTCCAACGGCGGCGTGCCCGCGCGAACATCCTCTTCGAAGAACACGCGATAGCCGGGATCAAGGCGCCGCAGCTGATAGTGCTCTTCGGCGGTTGTACCCATCAGCCGAAAGAAGTGGTCGAAGACTTCGGGCATGAGGTACCACGATGGCCCGGTGTCGAACCGAAAGCCGTCTTTTTCCCACGATCCGGCACGACCGCCCACCGAGGCGTTCTTCTCGAGAAGCGTGACGTCGTATCCGTCGCGAGCGAGCAGGGCGGCCGACGAGAGTCCGGCGATTCCGCCTCCGATTACGATGGCGCGTGTCATGTGACTTTCCCTCTCAGGGCTCGAATCAACAGTCGTGTCTTCACGGCGTTCGGCACACTTATCCGAGTGGTGCGCAGCACGGCCGCCGGTGTCTTCTCAATACGCCGATTCAGTTCGGCAAACAGGCTCTGTGCGAGGGCCACCGCACGGCGACTCGAACGCGGCAGTTCGGGCACGATGGAACCCGACAGGGCCAGATCGGCATCGATGTCGGCAACCAGCGTTTCCTTGACGTCATCGGTGAGGTGGGCAACGTCGACGCCGGGAAAATAGGCGCGACCCAATCCGTCGGCGTCCGCCGAGAGGTCACGCAGAAAGTTCACTTTTTGGAACGCCGCGCCGAGAGCTCGAGCACCGGCAACGAAACGCTGGTCCTGCTCGGCGGTAATGTCGTGCCCGGCAAGGAAAGCGCGCAGGCACATCAGGCCCACTACCTCGGCGGAGCCGTAAACGTATTCGTCGAACGACGCGGGCGTGTGCTTCTTTTGCAGCACATCGGCACGCATCGAGGCAAAAAATGGTCGGGTGAGGTCAGCCCCAATTCCGGTCTTTCGTGCCGTGAGAGCAAAGGCGTGAATGATGAGGTTTGCCGAGTATCCGCTGGCCGTGGCGCGCTCGGTTTCGGCTTCAAACTCGTCGAGTCTGCGTCGAACATCGGCCGGCGCCAGCCCCGCCCCTTCGGCCACACCGTCGACAATTTCATCTGCCACACGCACCAGACCGTAGATGTTCTCCACATCCTCGCGCACGCCGTCGCCCAAGAGTCGCGTGGCCATGCTGAACGACGTCGAGTAGCGACGAATGACAATCACCGCGGTCTCGTGTGCCACCTCGTCGTAGAGGTCGGTCGCTAGGCTAGAACTCACATTCTGAGACTACCGACCAAACCGAAGGGGCGTGGCGAGCGTGACCGAGTTCGTGGTTCTCGTTTCAGAAGAGGGCGCTCCCATCGGCACCGCCGACAAGGCCACCGTTCACACGGCCGACACGGCCCTGCACCTCGCCTTCTCGTGTCACGTGTTCAATGAGGCGGGTGAGATCCTGGTGACCCGACGGGCACTGTCGAAGAAGACCTGGCCCGGCGTCTGGACGAATTCGTTCTGTGGTCACCCCGCACCCGACGAACACCCGGAGGACGCGCTGCATCGGCGCGCTCGCGAGGAATTGGGTTTCGTCGTCACCGACGTCACTCCGGCGCTTCCCGACTTCCGCTATCGGGCGGTCGATGCCTCGGGCGTCGTTGAATACGAAATCTGTCCCGTTTTCGTTGCCCGCGCGGCGAGCGATCCAGTGCCCGAGCCCGATGAGGTCTGCGAGTTTGTCTGGGCGGACCCGCGGGCGCTGTTAGTGGCCGTAGAAGCCACCCCCTGGGCTTTTAGCCCTTGGATCACCCTGCAGTTGCCCGCCCTGAACGCGGCCGGATTTATCCCAGCCGCAGCCTCCTAGGCCACGAGGGTAAACGAATCCTTCGACTTCGCGCGCTCCAGTTTCGCGCCTTCCACGTCGAGGTCGGGGAGAAGGCGATCGAGCCAGCGCGGTAGCCACCACGCCGCGCGTCCCAGGAGGCGGAGTGCTGCGGGTACCAAGAGCAGGCGAACCAGGAAGGCGTCCACCAGTACACCGAAGGCCAGGCCGAACCCCATGGGCCGGATGGTGGCCGATTCCGCGAACGCGAAGCTGCCAAACACCGCAATCATGATGAT
>CANFVD010000061.1 GCA_947450345.1 Actinomycetota bacterium | reverse complement strand
TGGTCGGGGTGACAGGATTTGAACCTGCGGCCTCGTCGTCCCGAACGACGCGCGCTACCAAGCTGCGCCACACCCCGGTCAGACGTAACAAGTATATGAGGGATGGGTGGTGCGCAGGCGCGGACCTCCGTCAGGAGAGGTCGATGATCGACGCCTCGGGCCGACACGCAAAACGCACGGGCGCGTAGATGGAGGTTCCCAAGCCCGCAGAGACGTTGATCAGGGCTTCGTGCCCGCTCGACTGCCACGAGGAGAATCCGCTGGCCTGGCGGCGTGGAATGTCGCAGTTGGTGACGAGCGCACCCACGCCGGGCACGCAGACCTGACCCCCGTGCGTGTGGCCGGCCAGAATGATGTCGGCACCGCTCGCCGTGAACTGGTTGAGGATTCGGCGATACGGCGCGTGCGTCACACCGATCGTGAGGTGAGCCGATGCCGACTCTTGGCGAAGGGAATCCAGCTGCTCCAAGGCCGCGTCACACTTGTCATAACGGATGTGAGGGTCGTCGACGCCCATCAGGTCCACGGTGACACCTGCCACGGTGAGTCGAGCAGCAGTGTTGTTAAGGTCGGTCCAGCCCAGATCCTGGGTGAGGAACTTCCTGAGCGCCTCGGTATTCAGTCGCCGGGCTTTCCGTTTCACACGCGAAGGCCCCGTGAAATAGGCAAACGGGTTCTTGGGTTGAGAGACGAAATAGTCGTTTGAACCGAAGACGAACGCGCCGGGCACACCCGCGAACACGTCGAGGGCTTGCCGAACGCGCGGTAGCGCGTCGGGGTGTCCGAGAAAGTCACCCGTGGCGATGACGAGATCCGGATTCAGGTTGCTGAGGTGACGAATCCACTCGGCCTTGTCGCGCTGCCAGGGTGCGGTGTGCATGTCAGAAAGGTGCAGGATGCGAAGCGTGGCGCCCTTCAGGTCGCGTACTTCCGCCGACTGACTGCGCACCGTAAACAGCCGTCGCTCAATGAGCGTGCCCCACGCGAGCGCGCCACCGGCAATCAGACCGAGTCCGATGCCGATGGCGCCCGCCGCGTTGGTCACGAGTGACTAGCGCTGAACGGTAAGGGTAACCGTGGAGCCAGGTCGCGCAGAACCACCGTTAGGAGTCTGGCGAATGATCTTGCCTTGGTTGGGGTTGGGGCAGGCAGTGGGCGTTGGTGTGGGCGTTGGCGTGGGACCGTCTTTATTTGAGCCGCTGCCGGAACACGTGGGTGGCTCGGCGTACCGCACCGTCACGCGCCAGCCCCTGTTGATCAGGTAGCTGTTTCCTGCGGCCTCGGTCTGGCCAATGACACTCGGCGGACCAACGACCAGCTGACCGTTGCTCAAACACACGTTGATGGGCGTACCCGTGGGCAACGTTGTGCCTATGGCGGGAGTGGTCGACTCGACCTTGCCCGCGGCCTGACGACCATCGACTGTTCCACAGGTCGTATCAACCGAGAGGTCAACACTCTCGATGAGTTTGGTGGCGTCCTCGAGAGACAGGCCCTGAACGTTGGGCACAACGGCATTGCGACCACCGAGCAGGTTGGCCGGAGGGTCGGGCCAGTCCACGCCGCCAAAGAGCGCATCGGCCGTGGCCATGATGGGCCGCATAATTTCATGACGCGTCACTCGAGCAGAGCCGTTGTTGAGGGAGACGCCACCGTTGAGATTCACGAATCCCACGATGTTTCCCACCCATACGGCCGTGGCCACAGATGTCGTTGACGCCAGAACCCACGTCTGGTTGAAGTTGTCAGTAGAACCGGTCTTACCGATGATGGGTACACCGTCACGGGGGTTCGACTGGGTTGCCGTTCCAATCGACATGGGCGCCTTGAGCGCCACAACCATGGCGTTGGCGATATCGGGCGCCACTGCTTGAGTACACGTTGATTGGGGCGCCGGAATATCGGCTCCGTTGCGATCCGTCACTTTGTCGATGGCGATGGGGGTGCACACACGACCCTGGTTGGCAAAGCCTGCATAAGCGGTCGCCATCGTCAGCGGGGCGATTTCCTGGGTGCCCAGCACGTCTGACGGTGCTTCACCCAGAACGTTGCCATCGGCGCGGTGAACATCAAAGGCTTCGGCGGTCTGCTTGATGTCGCACAGGTCGAGCTTCATGGCCATGGAGAGGAATGCCAAGTTGACCGAGTCGGCGGTGGCTTGAATGACGGATATCGGTCCGTCAAAGGTGCCGGAGTTGTTCTTTGGCGTCCAGTCGGCACCGCCGACTCCGATGCATTTGTCTTTGAACTTGCTCATTTGCAGCGGACGTTCGCGCGGATCAACCATCTCGCCCAAGCCTCGACCGCTCTTCAACCACTGCGCGAGAGTGAAGGCCTTGTACGTGGATCCCACTTGGAAGCCGGATGACCCACCATAATCTTTGTCGGTGCTGTAGTTAATTGAGGTGTAGTTAGCTCCGGTTGCGGCCAGATCGGGGTCGTTGGTGAAGTCTTTGCTCTGCGCCATCGCGAGTATTCGTCCGGTGTTTGGTTGAACCGAAACGGCCGCTCCGGCGACGTTTCCCCAGTCGACGACTTTGGGAACGTTCCCGTACACCGCCTCACTGGCGGTCTGCTGCAGGGGAAGATTCAGCGTGCTGTAGATCTTCCAGCCACCGCGCTGGAAGGCATTCCAACGCTCGTCCTCGGTCTTACCGAAGGCCTTGTCGTTCTTGATCACCCAGGTGATGTAATCGCAGAAGAAGGCCGCTCCGTTGGGAGCAGTCTGGCATCCGGTACTCGCCTCAGTGATTTTGAGGGTGACGGGGCTCTTCACTGCTTTGTCGTACTCAGCCTGGGTGACCTTTCCGTTTTCGAGCATGCGCGCCAAGATGTAGTCGCGACGGGCTTTGTTGCCCTCGAGGTTTTCGTCGATGTCGGGACGGTAGGCGCTCGGGTTGTTGATGATTGCAATGAGCGATGCGGCCTCAGCGAGCGTGACATCCTTGGCCGATTTTCCGAAGTAGTAGCGGGCCGCCGCCTGCACGCCGTACACCCGGCCGCCGAACGGGGTGATATTGAGGTAGCCCTCGAGGATTTGCTTCTTGGTGTATTTCTGCTCTACTCCGATGGCGAGCTTCATCTCTTTGAGCTTGCGGTCAATCGAGACATTTGTCGCTTCGTTGTAGGCGGCCTTGCGCTCGACAGGGTCGGAGATGGCCTCCGCCTTTTGAACCAGCACGTTCTTCACATACTGCTGGGTGATTGACGAACCACCCTGCGAGGTGCCGGTGAGAGCGTTGGAGAGAATGGCGCGAACGGTTCCGAAGAGGTCGACACCGCCGTGGTCCCAAAAACGAGGATCCTCTGAGGCAATTGCCGCGTTCTGGAGCAGGGGAGAAATCTGGGCCAGCGGCACGTCTTCGCGGTTCTGTGCGTAAAAAGTGGCGAGTTCAACGGGCTTGCCGTCGGTGCCGGTGGCGTAAATTGTGGACTTCTCGGCGAGATCACCGATTTCGAGATAGGTGGGCAAGTTGTCGAAGATGCCGAGCGTGCTGTTGGCGGTGAGACCCGCGACGGCGATTGCCGGAGTGATGGAGGCGGCCACGAGTACGGCAGCGATTGCGCTCATACCCACAAAGGCAATGACTCCGCCGGCTACCCTCGAACGTTGACGCTTTTCACGCGGCTTGGCAAACATAGACTCTAGGTTACCCGCCAGAGACTGGGAACTAGCCAAAAGGAGACCACATGAATGCCAAAAATTGGGAGTACGCCACCGTTGCGCTCACCATTCACAATCCGCAAGCGGTGTTGAACGCGTGGGGCGAAGACGGCTGGGAACTCGTGCAGGTTGTGGTGGGTCCCGAGGGTGGGCTTGTTTCCTACCTCAAGCGTCCCCTCGCCTAGCGTCGCGCGCTGCCGCATCCGAAAGTTCTTGATCCGACAACCAATCGAAAGGTTCTCCCCATGTCCGTAGAAGCTCGCCTCACCGAACTCGGTATCACGCTTCCCGAGGTGGCGGCACCGGTCGCCGCCTATGTTCCTGCTGTGATTTCGGGCAATCTGGTGTTCACCTCCGGACAGCTTCCCTTCGTTTCGGGTGCGCTCCCGGCGACGGGCAAGGTGGGCGATGGCCACGGGCTTGTTCCGGCTGCCGACGCTAAGGATTACGCACGAATCGCCATCCTCAATGCGCTCGCCGCGGTGAAGAGCGTTCTGGGTAGTCTCGACCGCGTGACGCGCATTGTGAAGGTCACGGGTTTCGTGGCCTCGGTGCCTGAGTTCACGGGTCAACCCGGCGTGATTAACGGTGCCTCAGAACTTCTGGGCGAAGTTTTCGGTGAGGCGGGCGCGCACGCTCGCTCTGCCGTGGGAGTGCCTGTCTTGCCCTTGGATTCGCCCGTTGAGATTGAGATCATCGTCGCGTTCGAGTAGACAGGGCGCCCTCGGGGCGTGAGTCCGCTAGTGCACCTGTGTGCTGATCAGGTTGAGCACGTTCTGATCGGTGAGTGTGGTGGTGTCGCCGATTTCGCGCCCTTCGGCCACGTCGCGCAGGAGGCGGCGCATGATCTTGCCGCTTCGCGTTTTGGGAAGTTCCGACACGATGTAGATGCGTGCCGGGCGCGCGATGGCGCCAATGTGGGTGGCCACGTGCTGGCGAAGCACCGCGCTGGCTTCAGCTGGCTCCAGCTTGCCCGCCTCGCTGGCGCGAAGAATCACGAAGGCGACGACGGCCTGTCCGGTTGTTTCGTCGGCTGCTCCCACGACGGCGGCCTCAGCCACCATCGGGTTGGCCACCAGCGACGATTCAATTTCGGCCGTCGAGAGGCGGTGCCCCGAGACGTTCATGACGTCATCAACGCGACCCAGGAGCCAGATGTCACCATCGGCATCTCGTCGGGCGCCATCGCCGGCGAAGTACTTGTCACCGAACTTCTCCCAGTAGGTCTCGCGGAAACGGTCATTGTCGCCCCAAATGCCGCGGAGCATTGACGGCCAGGGCTGCGTGACCACTAGGAGGCCGCCCGCCTCGCCGGAAACCTTCTCGCCCGCCTCGTCGAGGATGTCAATCGAAATTCCGGGCAGGGGCACCTGTGCGCTGCCGGGCTTGAGTGTGGTGAGTCCAGGAAGGGCCGAAATCATGATCGCGCCTGTCTCGGTTTGCCACCATGTGTCGACGATGGGGGCTGTGCCGGCACCGACCACGTCGCGGTACCAGATCCACGCCTCGGGGTTGATGGGCTCGCCCACGGAACCCAGCAGACGGATACTCGACAGGACATACTGTGCGGGAATTTCGGAGCCCAGTTTCATAAACGAACGGATGGCCGTAGGGGCGGTGTACAGAATGCTCACGCCGTACTTCTGGATGATTTCCCACCAGCGACCGGGGTGTGGTGAATCCGGGGTGCCCTCGTAGATCACCTGCGTGGCGCCGTTCGCCAGCGGTCCGTAGACGACGTAGGTGTGGCCCGTAATCCAGCCCACGTCTGCCGTGCACCAGTAGACGTCGGTGTCGGCACGCAGGTCGAAGACGTTCTTGTGGGTGTAGGCCGCTTGTGTGAGGTACCCGCCGGACGTGTGCAGGATTCCCTTGGGCTTACCCGTGGTGCCACTCGTATAAAGAATGAACAGGGGCTGTTCGGCGGGAAACGCCTGTGCCTCGTGCTCAGACGAGGCGGCATCAACCGACTCGTGCCACCACACGTCACGACCCTCGTGCCAGGCGACGTCGTTGTTGCCGCGACGCACCACCAGCACGTTCGTGACGGTGTTCTGGCCGCCGTCGGCCGCGAGGGCCTCGTCCACGACGGGCTTGAGGGCGAACACATTGCCCTTGCGGTATCCGCCGTCGGCCGTTATGACAAGCTTGGCACCGGCATCATCGACGCGGCTGCGGAGCGATTCGGCGCTGAAACCGCCGAAGACCACCGAGTGGATGGCGCCGAGGCGTGCCACGGCCAGCATGGCCACGAGAGCCTCGGGGATCAGCGGCATATAGATGGCAACACGGTCGCCGGGCTCAATGCCGAGCTGGGTCAGCACGTTGGCGGCGCGTTTAACGTCGTGCGTGAGCTCGGCGTAGGTGATGCGTCGGGAGTCTCCGGGCTCCCCCTCCCAGTGCAGGGCAACGCGATCGCCACGACCCTCGGCAACATGGCGGTCAAGGCAGTTGTAACTCACGTTGAGCTCGCCATCGGCAAACCAGCGCGCGAAGGGCGCGTTCGACCAGTCGAGGGTCTGAGTGAACGGCGTGTGCCAGTGCAGAAGATCACGTGCTTGGTCGGCCCAAAACTCCGCCCCGGCGGCCCCGCGGTCGTAACTATCGCTGCCGGCAACGGACTGTGCGGCGAATTCCGCCGAGGGCGCAAACCGTCGTGACTCGTTCATCAGGTTGTCGATTTGTTCGTTCACGGCATTCTCACTTCGTGTGCTGGCGGGACGGCAATGTGCCCGTGAAACCGAGAATACCGGGTCACAAATGGGCGACGCGTGGATGCGTGGGAACGCGCAGTGACGTTCCGCGCAGACTAAGTTTCTGTTCCAGCTGTCAGGATTTTTTCCACAGGAGTCGCAAAAAGGACGAGTTTCCCAGTGGGGGCGATATACGCTTTCCTCGTTGGTCGATTACGACCGGCACCGCGACACATTTGATTCCCCCCAATCTGGTGTCGTGAAGGCGGCACCGTTTCCCCCCATCCGGTGTCGCCTTCCTTTTTCCACCAGCATCAGCGATTCGGTTCCCACGGCGTGGGATTGCGTCACAGTCATCTAATGCTTCGTCGTATCGAAGAGTTGATGACGGATCCCACCGTCACCGACATCCTCATTTCACCAGCCACGGGCGTCTGGGTCGATGATGAGTCCGGTCTCCACGCGGCCCCCGACATGGATGTCTCCGAACGTGCGGCGCGCGGACTAGCCGAGGAATTGTTGGCCCGCGGAGGTCGCCACATCGACCAACTCACGCCCATTGCTGACACCCGGCTCGAGCGGGGAGTGCGCGTGCATGCGGTGCTTGCTCCTGTGTCCCGCTCGGGCACAGCCATTTCGGTGCGCATTCCGAGAACGCAGGGGTGGTCGCTGGCCGATTTGGCGAGCCACGGCATGCTGACAGCGAATCAGCAACATCGCCTGCGCGACGCGATTGTCAAACGAGAGAACGTGCTCATCACCGGAGCCACCGGATCGGGCAAGACCACGTTGTTGGCGGCACTGCTCGGGGAGGTGCCGCACACCCAGCGCATTGTGACGATTGAGGATGTGGCCGAACTCGACGTGCGGCATCCGTGCGTTGTGGGGCTCGAAGCTCGGCAGGCCAACAGCGAGGGCGTCGGAGAGATTGGTGTGGGAGAGCTGGTGCGGCAGGCGCTGCGCATGCGACCCGATCGACTTGTCGTGGGCGAATGTCGCGGAACCGAATTGCTCGACTTTCTCACCGCGCTGAATACGGGTCATGCCGGCGGTGGCATCACCCTCCACGCCAACTCGCTGTCTGAAGTTCCGGCCCGCCTTCTGGCGCTCGCCGAGGCGCAACGGCTCTCGGCCGCGGCCCTCACGGCCCTTGCCTCGGTGGCCATCGATCTCGTCATCCACGTTGAGCGACGGGAGGGGGGCCGTGTTGTCAGTGGGATGGGTTCGCTCGTGGTGCAGTCGGGTCAGCTCATCGTTAGTCCCACATGAGGCCGCGCGTGCCGAACACACAGGCCACGCTCGCCGCCCTTGATCGAGTGCGTCTTCTCCTGCGGGCAGGTGTTCCGGCGCATCGCGCGTTCGCTCAGGGACAGTGCGACCCGGCCAGTGTGGCCGACCCGAGCGTGCGCGCCGTT
>CANFVD010000060.1 GCA_947450345.1 Actinomycetota bacterium | reverse complement strand
TAAACCGTTCAAACATGGGCAGAACTCCTTTGTGGTGTGTCGGCATTCGCGATTTTGCCGTCAATGTGAGTAAACCAGCGCAAACCGAGCTGTGGGCGGATGTTCGCCGTGGGCGTGACGGATCACCCCGATGTTCGCCGTGGGCGAGCAGTCTCGGAACGTTCTAGGCTGAAACCATGGAGACACCTCAGGGGGCAACCTTCACGCACATCGATACGGCCTGCGGCCTCATCGAGGTGGGTGGGTGGCGCCTGCTCACGGATCCCACGTTTGACGAGCCGGGAGGCACCTACAAATTTGGCTGGGGCACCTCATCGCAGAAGACGTCTCGGCCGGCCCTCAGCCCGGCACAAATGGGCCGAGTCGACGCTGTGCTGCTCAGCCATGATCAACACGGCGACAACTTCGACACGGCGGGCCGTGCCTTCGCCCTCGAGGCTCCCATCATTCTCACCACGAAGCTCGGCGCCAAGCGCCTCGAGGCGTCCGACGAGGAAGCGCTGGCTTTTGGCATGGCACCGGGCGACAGCTACGCCCTTTCCGACAACCGCCGCCCCGATGTGACGATCACCGCTATTGCCGCGCGTCACCGCCCCGCGCACTGGCCCGAGTTTGTCAGCGGACCCGTGATTGGGTTTGTGATCGAATCCGAGGCACTCACCGGCGGTGCCGTCTACATCACCGGAGACACCCTCCTCACGCCAGAAGTTCGTGACGTGGCAAACCAGTTCGACGTGGGAACGCTGATTGCGCACGTGGGTGCCGCCGGGTTCCCCAAGATCACGCGCTCGGCGCGCTACACAATGACCGCCGACGACGTTGCCGAACTCGCGCGTGAGGGCGATGTTCCGCTCGTGATTCCCATCCACACCTCGGGGTGGTCGCACCTGCTCGAGGGTACCGAGGCGCTGGTTTCGGCGTTTGCCGAGCACGGCATCGCGCGCCGACTGACGGTACCCGTTTCGGGCGTTCCGGTGCCACTCACGTAAAGTCCTCGTGGACGGCATGCGACCCCGCGGAATCTTGCGCACTGCGCGCGCGTTGGCACAGTCATGAGCATCCTCGCCCCGCGGACGGTACCCCTCGGGGGTCTTCGCGCCATGACCGTGCGTCGCACACTCCCCCAATTTGGCCGCACCACCATTGGCGCCTGGTGCTTTGTCGACCACTTTGGGCCCAATAACGTTACCGACGCCGGTGGCATGTCGGTGGGTGCGCATCCGCACACGGGGCTCCAGACCGTGACGTGGCTCTTCGAGGGTGAGGTCGAACACCGTGACAGCGTGGGCTCCCTCGAACTGGTGCGCCCGGGACAGGTCAATCTGATGACGGCCGGTGCGGGAATTTCACACAGCGAGGTATCGACGGCGACGGCGCAGCGCATCCACGGCGTGCAGCTCTGGGTGGCTCTTCACGACGCCGACCGACACATGCCCCCCTTCTTCGAACATCACGTTGCTCCGCGCACCATGATTGGCGAAGCAACAGTGATCGTTTTCGTGGGTGAGCTCGGGGGGCTGCGCTCGGAGGCCACCACCTTTGCTCCGCTGCTGGGCGCAGAAATTGTCATTCCCGCGGGTGCGGGCATCACGCTCGATGTGGATCCGACCTTTGAACACGGAATTCTCGTGGATCAGGGGGAACCGGTCATCAACGACCAACCCGTGGATCAGGACCACTTGCTTTATCTAGAGCCTGGGCTCGGGCAGTTACATATCGCGGCGGGTGCCACTGACACGCGAATCGTGCTACTGGGCGGGGAACCGTTCGGCGAACAACTTGTGATGTGGTGGAACTTCATCGCGCGCAGTCACGATGAAATTGTGGCCCAGCGGGCGCAGTGGCAGGACGATGTCGTTGCCGGCGGAAACCCTCACGGCCTGTTTGGTCACGTGAGTGACGACGCCGTGATTCCGGCACCGGAGATGCCCAACGTGCGGCTGCGAGCGCGCGGTTAACTATTGCAGCGCTGACGAGAGTCGGGCCAGACCGTCGAGGACGGTCGAGAAGAAGGGCTGCTTGCGCCACTCCTGCATGGTGAGTTCGCGCGAACTTGCCCGATAGCTGTCCTCTACATCACGCATTTGCGCCACAAAGCTCTTGCCGCGCACCATCATGGTGATCTCGAGGTTGAGCGAAAACGAGCGCATGTCCATGTTGCTCGAACCGATAACGGCCACCTCGTCATCGATGCTCATGTGCTTCGAGTGCAGAATGGTGGGCTTCTTGTACAGCCAGATAATGACGCCGGCTTCGAGCAGGGCCTCATAGTACGAGCGCTGAGCGTGGTACACCAGCGATTGGTCGCCGATCTCGGAGACGAAGAGTTCTACCCGCACACCACGCTGGCACGCCGACGTGATGGCGTACAACAACGATTCGTCCGGCACGAAATACGGCGACGTAATGATGATTTTTTTCTGCGCCGAGTACAGCAGCGCCAGAAACAGCCGGAGATTGTTTTCATTGGCAAAGCCCGGACCGCTCGGAACCAGCTGACAGTCGAGATTCTGCGTGGTGCGCGCGCGGGTCGGCCGCGCCACCTCGTCCTGCGGCAAGAAGTCGTCCGTCTCGTTAAACCAGTCGGCAAGGAAGATGGCGTCGAGAGCGGCCACAATCGGGCCACGCAAACGCACCATGGCGTCCTTCCAGTGCAGGCCGCGGCGCAGGTTGGACTTCTTGAGGTAGGACGAGTCGATGACGTTCTGCGAGCCCATCCATCCCACGAGCCCGTCGACCACCAGCAGCTTGCGGTGGTTGCGCAGGTCGGGTCGCTCGTACTTTCCCTGGAGCGGCGCAAAGGGGAGCATGAGTTGCCACTGAACTCCCATCTGGGTGAGGCGCCGGCGGGTCGCGCGGTATCCCACGGTACGCAGGCCAGCCACGTGATCGAGGAGAACACGCACCACTGCGCCGCGCGCAATGGCCTGTTCCATGGCGTCAAAAATCGGCTCGGTCACCGAATCAGTCGTGAAGATGTAGAACTCGGCGTGCACAAAACGTTTGGCCTTTGTGATGTCTGCCGCCATCAGCCGAATCGTCTCGTCGTACTCGATGTGCATGTGAGCTTCGTTGCCACCCACCAACGGCATGGCACCCAGGTTTCGATTGAGCAGCACGATCGACTTGAGCCACTGGGGCCACGCGCGATCCGTGGTGACGAGCTCACGTCCCTCAGTGGCGTTGAAGATGAACTCGTTGATTTCGCGTTGCTTACGGCGACGCTTTCGCCCCAGTCGTGGACTACCGATCAGCAAGAACAGAATGATGCCGGCGTATGGAATAAAGAAGATGGCGAGCAACCAGGCCATGGCCGAGCCGGGTCGACGATTGCGTGGGACGACAATGAGCGCGGCAATACGAACGACAAAGTCGACACCGAGCACCACCACGGTGGTCCAAAAAGTTACCGAGCCGGCGTCCATGAGTACCTATTCAGCGGCACGCGGCGGCAGGCCGCGGCGCTCCCGTTCTTTGGCTTCCATTCGCGCGTAGACACGTCGCTCTGTGCGATCGGCCCGGATGATGGAACGAATGATCAGCCAAAAAAGCAACCCCAACAACACCGTCGGAGTTACTGCCCACAGGGCTGCTACCCAGAAGTTGTCCATAGTGTCAGGCTACTTCACTGACTCGACTACTTGACCAGCGGAAAGAGGATGGTCTCGCGAATGCCGAGGCCGGTGAGCGACATCAGCAGACGATCGATACCCATGCCCATGCCGCCCGAGGGTGGCATGCCGTGCTCGAGGGCGCGCAGGAATTCCTCGTCGAGGCGCATGGCCTCTTCGTCACCCGCTGCGGCTTGGCCGGCCTGCTGCATGAATCGCTCACGCTGCACCACCGGGTCAACCAGCTCGGAGTATCCCGTGGCGAGTTCGAATCCGCGCACATAGAGGTCCCACTTTTCAACCACGCCGGGGATGCTGCGGTGCTCACGCGTGAGCGGGCTGGTTTCTACGGGGAAGTCCATGACAAACGTGGGCGAGGTGAGGCCCGGCTTAACGAAGTGCTCCCACAGTTCTTCGACCAACTTGCCGTGGTTAGGCGACGAAACTTCAACACCCACCTTGCCGGCGATTTTCTGAAGTTCGGCCACCGAGGTTTCGGGGGTGATTTCGACGCCCGCTGCTTGCGCGAGCGAGTGATAGAGGCTCAGGCGGTCCCACTCGCCACCCAGGTCGTAAACCGTACCGTCGGCCCACGTGACCTGGTGACTCCCCGAAACGGCAACGGCCGCCTCCTGAATCAGCCGCTGAGTCAAGCCGGCAATCGACGTGTAGTCGCCGTAGGCCTCATACGCCTCGAGCATTGCGAACTCGGGACTGTGGGTTGAGTCAGCGCCCTCGTTGCGGAAATTGCGGTTGATCTCGTAGACGCGATCGATGCCGCCCACCACCGCGCGCTTGAGAAAGAGCTCGGGAGCGATGCGCAGGAAGAGTTCCATGTCGAAGGCGTTGGAGTGCGTGGCAAACGGACGTGCGGCGGCACCGCCGTGCATCACCTGCAGCATGGGCGTCTCCACCTCGACGAAGTCGAGGGCTGCGAATGTGGCTCGAAGCGACGAGACGGCCGCGGCGCGCGTGAGCACCGTGGCCCGTGCCTGGTCGCGAACAATCAGGTCGAGGTAACGCGACCGCACGCGCGTCTCTTCGCTCAACTCTTTGTGCAGGTTGGGCAGAGGCAGAAGGGCCTTGGCGGCTACCTTCCAGGCGGTTGCCATGATGGAGAGCTCGCCGCGTCGGCTCGAGATGACCTCGCCCGATACGAACAGGTGGTCACCGAGGTCGACCAGTTCCTTCCAGAGCTCGAGAGACTCCTCGCCCACCTCGGCGAGTGAAATCATGGCTTGCAGGCGCGAACCGTCGCCGGACTGAAGGCTCGCAAAACACAACTTTCCCGTGTTGCGCAGATGAACCACGCGACCGGCAACGCCCACGGTCACACCCGTCGTGGCATCGGCCTCGAGACCGCCAAAGCGTTCGCGAACGTGCGGGATGGTATCGGTGACGGGAACGGCCACCGGGTACGCCTCGAGGCCCAGCTCGTTGAGTCGCTCGCGCTTGGCCAGTCGAACGGCCTTCTGTTCAAAGACCTCTTCGGCGGTCAGCTCCCGCTCGTCGTCGGGCGTCGCCGCGTTCGGGGGCGTCGTCTCGTTGTCACTCATCGGGCTTGGGCCTTTGGCTTGGTGGGGGTTGCGGGGATTAGGGAACGGTGATCGTCTCGGTATCAAGCAAGCGTGTGTTGCCAAACCGAGCCGCCACCACGAGCGTGGCGTCTCCGTGAAAGTCTTCGCCCACAGGGGTGAAGTCCGTCGGACTCACTAACTCCAGATAATCAAGTCTAGCCAGCGGCTGCGCAGCCAGAACGGCACGACCGGACGCCAGTGCGGCACTCACTCCGGCCTCAATATCGCGGGCCACCGCCCATACCGCGGCGGGCACAGCGACCGCGGCGGCGCGGTCCTCGGCACTGAGATACCGATTGCGGCTCGAACGTGCGAGGCCGTCGTCTTCGCGCACAGTGCGGACCACGTCAATCTCCGGTGAGCCGCGCTCGGCAGCCAGACGTTTCACGAGAAACACCTGCTGCGCATCCTTCTGCCCGAACACGGCAACATCGGGCCGCACGATGTCGAACAGGCGATTGACCACAGTGAGCATGCCGTCAAAGTGACCCGGTCGCGACGCTCCCTCGAAAACGGCCCCGGCTGGTCCCGCACTCTTTACGACGGGGGGATCAGCGGGTGGGTACACGTCCTCGACGCTCGGCGCATAAACCACGTCTGCCAGATCGCCGAGCAGGGCGAAATCGTTCTCCAACGTGCGCGGGTATCGCTCAAAATCTTCCCCCTTGCCGAACTGGGTGGGGTTCACAAAAATCGACACGACCACCGCGTCTGCGATCTCGGCCGCGCGCTCCACGAGACGAATGTGCCCCTCGTGAAGAGCGCCCATGGTGGGGACAAACGCCACGCGCTTGCCCGGTATCGTCGAGCGCCAGGCATCCAGTTGCGCTGCCGTGGTCACCAGTTCGGCCACTAGGCGTCTCCAAAACTGGGGGGAACATCGGCCGTTCGAACGCCGGCCGAATGCCGAAGGGCGTTGTCGACCGTGGAACGAATCAGCGGAGCCAACACGTCGGCCGGGTTGTCAACACCGGTCTGCGCGAGGGCCGCGGTCGCCTGGGCGACAATTGCCGCCGAAAACGTTGTGGCGGTCGAAATGGCCTCGGCGTAGGCCGCGCGACCCGATTCGGGAATGACGACGGGTTCGCCGCCCATCTCCACGGCAAGGGCTTGGCCAATCGGTAACACAGGCCCGGGTGCCGTCACGGCGATGTAGCACTCGGTGAGACGCGACAGGTCCATGCTCGTGCCCGTGAACGACATCGCGGGATGCAGGGCCACGGGGATGGCGCCTCGCTGCAGCGCCGGATCGAGCACGCTGATGCCAAACGCCGGCGATGTGTGCAGCACGATTTGTCCGGGTTGCCAGGCATCCACATTTGCCAAGCCCGCAACGAGTGACTCGAGCTGGTCGTCGGGCACGGCCAACACTACGAGTTCGGAGGTCGCCACGACATCGGGAACATCGCGGATTTCGACACCGGGAAGAAGTGCTTCGGCCCGGTCGCGACTGGCCTCCGACACCGCAGAAATTCTCACCACGCGGTGTCCGGCGGCAGCGAGCGCGGCCCCGATGACCGGTCCCACGCGGCCGGCTCCGACAATTCCAACGGCTAATCGACCATCGCGCTCAGGCATGCGAGCCGCCCGCCGTTGACTCGGGCGGTGATTCCGGCGCCGTGTCATCGGGCGGAAGCGTGCAGAGACGCTCGGCCACCAGCCCCGCGATGAGGAGCAAGGCGGCTCCCACCGTTTGCGCGATTCCACGACCGAGCAGGTCTCCGTTGACAATCGGCAGGCTGACCGTGTGCACAATGATCCCGCCACCGAACCCGGTGAGCAGTGCACCCGTGAGTGCGCTCGACTTGGCCAAGACGGCAACGCGCACGGCATAGAACGGATCGAGACGAGCCTTGCGTTTGCCCGTGACCTTTCGGCGCACGGGAATCGCCAACGCCACGACCACAACGGCGATGGCCGTAAGAGTGAGCGGCAAACTGATCGGCGGCGCAAACGCGTGGCTGCCGTTGGTCACGAGGGCAAGCTCGATGAGATAGCCCACCACGGCCGCAACCGCGATGAGTGCGATGACGAGTCCGAACGACGTGCGCTTCACGGTGTCACCTCCGCTGGTTGGTTCTGGCGCGCCTCAAGCTCTGCCGCAATCGTGGCAACTGAGCCCGCGCCGACAATCGTGGCGTGCGGGTCGAGTTCGAGCCACGGGTTGAGCACGAAAAGTCGCTGGGCTGCGTGCGGGTGTGGCACCACCAGGTCGGGCTCGTTGATTCGTTCCTGCCCAAACGCCACAATGTCGATGTCGAGAGTGCGGGCGGCCCACCGTTCACTGCGAACCCGACCAAAAAGTTGCTCGACGTTGAGCACGGTCTGCAGTAGTTTTCGCGGACTGAGTGTGGTGTCGATCAGGGCAACCGCGTTCAGGTACGCAGGTTCGTCAGTGGAGGGGCCTGCCTCCGTAATAGCGACCGATTCCACGAGTGAGGACAACTCAACGGAAACAATGCCCGGGCACGCGGCAAGCTCGAGAGCGGCGTGGCGAATCGTCTGCTCACGGTCGCCCAGGTTGGCGCCGAAGGCGAGGACGGCGAAAGTGTTGCTCGGCACGACGTGATCAGCCACCAGCGGCCCGCTCCCGACAAATCGTCACGGACACATCCTCCGCGGTTGCGCCCCCGGCAAGCCCAAGATCGGCCTGTGGCTTGTGCACGGTGACCTCGACGGACGACACAAAATCACGCGCTCCCACCCGACGAGCGATGCGTTCGGCCAGAGTCTCGATGAGGTTGACCGGTTCATCTGAGATGAGTGAGACCACATCGTTTGCCACAGCCGCGTAGTCGACGGTGTGCGCCAGGTCATCGGTGCGAGCAGCCGGCGCGGTGTCGGTGTGGAGCACCACGTCAACGACGAACTCTTGTCCGCTCTCGCGCTCGCTCTCGAACACGCCGTGGAACCCTGTGGCTCGAATCCCCGAGATGCGGATGATGTCGCTCACGCGGTCGCTCC
>CANFVD010000059.1 GCA_947450345.1 Actinomycetota bacterium | reverse complement strand
TGTCCCACGGCGCACCGAGGCGTTCAGCGCAAATGACGACGGCGCGTGGCACGATAGGCGCTAGGCAAGTTCATTGTTGGGAGCCACCGCATGCGCGATCTTAACGTCACCGGCGTCGAAGACGGGGTCATCGTCGCGTCCGACGCCAACGGCGACGAATATCGCATTGCCGTCGACGAGATGACGCTCTCCCGCCTTCGTCGGCCGTCGCCGGTCACGGCGGAAGTTCGTGTTTCTCCTCGTGACATCCAAACTCAGCTTCGCGCCGGTCTTACACGCGAGGAGGTTGCCGAACTTACGGGAGCAAGCCTCGATGACGTCGCACGCTTCGAAGGTCCCGTCTTGGCGGAGCTTGAGCACATCATCAACTCGGCGCTCGCACTTCCGGCGTTTTCGGAGGATTCGCAGGGTGACGATCGCAGCGTAACCGTGGGCGCTCGCGTTCGCACTCAGATTGACAACGCCGGCGGCACAGATGAGCGTTGGGCCAGCTGGCGCAATCCCGAGGGCGAATGGCACGTCAAGTGCACCTTCCGCGCTGGTGGCGTTGAGCACGAGGGGCGTTGGAGCTTTGAGCCCAAACATCATCTCCTCACTCCCCTCAACGACGAAGCGGCAAACCTGCTCGCCAACCAAGCCTTCACCTCTGGCCTGATTCCCCGGCTCCGGGCGGTAGACGGCAAACCGCGTCGTAACACCGGTGCAGTCAAACGCTTGACAGACGTCGCCCCCTCGGCGCCGGACGTGTCTACACCCGACGTTGTCGCCGAGGCTGTCTCCGACGCCGTTGCCGGGATCATCACCGAAGCGGTTGCCGAGTCCATTGACATCGTGGCGCACGCCGTTCATGACCTCGACGCCGTCGCTCACACATCCGCCGAGGATGCTGTCGAGGTGGCACCTGCCGCGGAGGCAGAAGCAGCTCCCACGCCCACGGCCGATCTCATGGCCGCCCTGCGTAAGCGTCGGAGTGAAAACCAGGATGCTCCGGCCTGGCTAGCGGACGCCGCATCTGGCGAGGCTGCCCAGGGCAAGCCTGCGTCGATCACCGACGAGCTCGCCGAGATGCAAAATAGTCCGACGGGCAAAACCTCACGCACGGGAAGCTCGCGCAGGAATCGCGCTCAAATGCCCACCTGGGACGAAATTGTTTTTGGCACGAAGGTGGACGACGACCTCATTTAGGCGTTTCCCCGCGTTAGTCGCTGTGAGCCGTGAGCCTCATCCAGGGCACGATGAGTTCCCGTTCGGAAAGTCCACCGTGTTGCCCCACCATCTTGCGGGAATCGACCCCGGGAGTCCTCGCGTCGTAGAAGGCATCGTCGCGTCGCGCCACCACGATGAGCTCTCCGGCCCGCAATCGCACCTCTTCTGTCAGAGACCCCCACAGTCCGGCGGCGACGAGGTCCTCGGGCGCCACCACCCAGGCATCCTCAGCGAGAAGCGCCTTCCACGCTTCTCTATCGCCGTCGGCCAGTGCGATATCCGCTCGCGCCTCTCGCGGCTGGCCCTCGTCAGAAAAAATCTGGAGTGCACGCGGTTCCCCGCCCACCACCGGGGCGCCCGTGAGGCTCCACTCGACCGAGGCCACATCTCTGTGACGCGAGGCGGGCACGTCGAGCACACCGTGATCGGCGGTCAGATAGACCTGCACTCCACGAGGCACTGAGGCGACCAACGTCCGCAAGGCTCCGTCAACCTCTTCGAGTGCTGCGAGCCAGGCCATGCTCGTGACGCCCTGCGCGTGGGCGATCTGGTCGAGTTCGGGTATGTAAAGCATGACAAAGTCAGTTCCGGTAGAAACTTCTGCGCACACGCGCTCGACTCGGTCCGCGAGGTTGTTGGCGCCCACGTAGCGCGCGCCGGCATGGACAACGCGAGTCAGCGGAGACTTCTCGAACCGGGGCAAGCCCACGATGGTTGAGCGCTTTCCAGCGTCATGAGCGTGTTCGTGGAGTGTCGGAACGCCCAACCACGAGTCGAGGTCTGCCACATCCGTCAAGCCACTCAACTGGTTGATGATGTTCCCGGTTTGCGGATTACGAATCCGGTAGCCCAAGATTCCGTGTGTACCCGGCAACTCCCCCGTGGCGAGGGACGCGAGAGCCACGGCCGTGGTCGACGGAAAAACAGTACTCATGCGTTGCGCCGCGCCCACGCGAGAACGCAAAAACGGCGCGTGCCCCAGACTGTCGTTCAGGTTCAGCAGACCCAAGCCGTCCACCAGAACGAGTACGACAGCAGACGCCTCGGGAAGCCCCAAGCGGTTGGTCAGGTCCTCAACACCCAGGCTTGCATAGCAACTTGGCAACACGTCGGTAAGCCGTGCGTCGCTCGGCGGTGCGCTCGGTAGCATAAGGCTCATTATGACGACTTCCGCCCGCACACCCGAAGCCGGCGACCACATCACGGATATCGACCTCGCCGTCGAAATGCAGGATTCGTTCCTGGAGTACGCCTATTCGGTGATCTACTCTCGCGCCCTGCCGGACGCGCGTGACGGGCTCAAACCTGTGCAGCGACGCATCCTTTTTATGATGCGTGAGATGGGCCTCCGCCCTGAAAAGGGCCACGTTAAGTCGGCCCGGGTCGTGGGCGAGGTGATGGGAAAACTGCACCCCCACGGAGATGCGTCGATTTACGATGCCCTCGTCAGGCTCGCGCAGGAGTTCACGTTGAGGGTTCCGCTCGTCGATGGTCACGGAAACTTTGGATCACTCGACGATGGGCCCGCCGCCGCCCGCTACACAGAGGCTCGCCTCGCCGCGGCCGCGATGGCCATGACCGAAGACCTCGACGAAGACGTGGTCGATTTCGTCCCCAACTACGACAACCAGTTCATGCAGCCCGAGACGCTCTCGGCCGCCTATCCCAACCTTCTCGTGAATGGTTCGAGTGGAATCGCGGTGGGCATGGCCACCAACATGGCTCCGCACAACCTCGTTGAGGTGATTAATGCCGCCAAGCATTTGCTCGCTCACCCCGACGCGTCTCTGGCTAAGCTCATGTCCTTCGTCCCCGGCCCCGACCTGCCCTCCGGTGGCACCATCGTCGGGCTAACCGGCATTGCCGAGGCCTACGAAACGGGTCGCGGTTCCTTCAAAATGCGTGCCAAAGCAAGCATCGAAAACGTCTCGGCGCGCAAGGTCGGCATCGTATTCACGGAGCTGCCCTATCTCATCGGCCCCGAGAAGGTCATCGACAAAATCAAAGACGGAGTGACGAGCAAGCGACTCTCGGGTATCAGCAACGTCATCGACCTCACGGATCGTCACCACGGCCTCAAACTTGTGGTCGAGATCAAGACGGGCTTCAACCCCGAGGCCGTTCTCGAGCAGCTCTACCGCTTCACTCCTCTCGAAGACTCGTTCAGCATTAACAATGTTGCCCTCGTTCAAGGCAGCCCCCAAACGCTCGGTCTCAAGGGCCTCCTCGAGGTTTACCTCGAACACCGCAAAACGGTCGTCACACGACGCTCGGCTTTCCGATTGGCAAAGCGACAGGAGCGACTCCACCTTGTGGCCGGTCTGCTCATTGCTATTGCGGACATTGATGAAGTCATCCAGGTCATTCGTTCAAGCGACGACGCCGATCGCGCACGGGCCACCCTCATGACGGTCTTTGATCTCAGCCAACCGCAAGCCGACTACATTCTCGAACTGCGCCTACGTCGGCTGACCAAGTTCAGTCGTTTGGAGCTCGAAAAAGAGTCGGGCGAGTTGTCTCGCGAAATCAGCGAGCTCGAAGAGATTCTGGCCTCTCCCGAACGACTGATTCAGGTGGTGGGCGACGAACTAACTGCCACTGCTGCCGCGCTGGGTACGCCGCGTCGCACCGAACTGAGCGACGCCGAATTAATTGTGACCCCGGCGCGCGGCGACGCCACGGTGGCATCTCTCGAGGTCGAGGACTCTCCGTGCCTCGTGACCTTGAGCTCTGACGGGCACTTGATGCGGCTCGATGGCACGGCCACAACCGGGTGGAACCTCGCGAAGAGAACCGTTCACGACGGCTTGCGGTCGAGTGTCGTCACTACCCGGCGTGCCGAGATTGGTGCCGTCACCTCTCGTGGTCGAATCGTAGCCACGTCTCCCGTGACGTTGCCGCACTCCCCCGTTGATGCTCCGTCCCTCAAAGGCGCGGTGGCCGCCAACCGCTACATCGATCTGGAGAAGGGCGAGACGGTTCTGGCTCTCGTCACACTCTCGGAGGGGGTTCTTGCTCTCGGCACCGCTCAGGGAGTGGTCAAGCGCATTGATTTTGCCTCCGCTGGCATCAAGGCGGGCCAGCAGATCATCGCTCTCCAGCCCGGCGACTCCGTGGTGGGCGCGGCACTCGCCACCGACGACCACTGGCTGACCTTCATTACCTCCGACGGCCAGCTGCTGCGGTTCGAGGCAAGCAGCGTGCGGCCCCAAGGAGGTGGAGCCGGTGGCATG
The DNA here is from genome assembly GCA_947450345.1 of Actinomycetota bacterium. GTDB lineage: Bacteria > Actinomycetota > Actinomycetes > Actinomycetales > Microbacteriaceae > UBA963. The sequence goes on along the minus strand of CANFVD010000059.1, from coordinate 4,305 downwards.
GCGGGAATCAAACTCGCCCCCCAGGCTCATGTGGTCAGCTTTACCGCGGTGGGTTCGGTTGCGGCTGCCACCGTCGTCACCGTTTCGGCGAGCCTCGAAACCCTCATGGGTACCGGAGCACAGCGCGTCAAGGTGTCGCCACTGAGCGAGTTCCCCGCAAAGGGTCGCGCTACGCAGGGTGTTCGCGCGCACTCTTTCCTCAAGGGCGAAGACGTTCTCACTGCGGCCTGGGCTGGCTCATCGCCGTGCAGGGCTAGCGGTTTGGATGGCAAGCCGGTTGAGCTTCCCACCGAGCTCGCCAAGCGTGATGCGTCTGGCACCAAGTCCGATGGCGACATTAGTTTCCTGGGCGCTGCTTTCGCGGGCTAGGCGCTCGCCCCGTGGAAGCAGCGCCAACTAAACGTCGATGCGATCGCGCGACATTCGCGCCGAACCTTCGACAATGAACTCACGGCGCGGTGCGACCTCGCTGCCCATGAGGAGCTCGAACATGGTGTCCGCAGCGGCAGCGTCTTCAACCCGAACGCGGCGCAGTGAGCGGTGTTCCCGGTCCATGGTCGTCTGCGCCAACTGGTCGGCATCCATCTCGCCGAGACCCTTGTAGCGCTGAATGGGTTCCTGATAGCTGCGGCCCGCTTTGCGCAACTTGTCGAGCACCTGGTGCAACTGGTCCTCAGAGTAGGTGTACATCACGTCGTTGGGCTTGGACCCCGGATTGATGGCCACCACGCGATGCAAAGGCGGAACCGCGGCAAAGACCCTGCCCGCCTCGATCAGCGGCCGCATGTACCGGAAGAAGAGAGTGAGCAGGAGGGTGCGGATATGCGCGCCGTCGACGTCGGCGTCACTCATGATGATCACCTTGCCGTAGCGCGCCACATCAATATCGAAGCTGCGACCCGAACCGGCGCCAATCACCTGAATGATGGCGGCGCACTCGGCGTTGTTCAACATGTCGGCGACACTGGCCTTTTGAACGTTGAGAATCTTTCCCCGGATGGGCAAGAGGGCCTGATACTCGCTGCGCCGGGCCAACTTGGCCGTACCGAGAGCCGAGTCACCCTCCACAATGAAGAGCTCGCTTTCGCCCACATCACTGCTACGGCAATCAACGAGCTTGGCCGGAAGACTCGACGACTCAAGAGCTGTCTTGCGTCGTTGCGTCTCCTTCATGGTTCGGGCCGAAATCCGGCCTTTCATCTCCGAGACGACCTTCTCGAGCACGAGCGCGCTTTGGGCCTTGTCGTCGCGCTTGCCCGAGGTGAGCCGTTCGGTGAGCAACTTGGTAACGACCCCGGCCACAATTTGGCGCGCTGCCGGGGTGCCCAATACTTCTTTTGTCTGTCCCTCAAACTGCGGCTCGGGAAGGCGCACGGTGATGACGGCGGTGAGGCCCGCCATCGCGTCTTCCTTTTCGACCTTGTCGCTACCGGCCTTCAATCGGCGAGCGTTGGTCTCGACCTGTGCGCGGATGACCTTGAGCAGCGACTGCTCGAATCCCTGTTGGTGAGATCCGCCCTTGGGCGTGGCGATGATGTTCACGTACGACTTCACCACGGTGTCGTAGCCGGTTCCCCAGCGCAGCGCGATGTCGACGTGGCAGGTGCGCTCGACTTCCTGCGAGACCATTCCACCGTCGTCCTGAAGCACCGGGACGTTTTCGGTGAAGGTGGCATCGCCGGTCAACCGCCACGTTGCCGTGATGGCCTCGTCCGGAGCTAAGAAGTCCACGTATTCCGCGATGCCCCCACTAAACGAAAACTCGCTGATCTCCGCGGTGCCCGTTCGGCTATCGTCGATGCGCATGTGGAGCCCAGGGACGAGAAAAGCTGTTTGCCGGGCTCGCGCCGCAAGTTCCTCGGTACTGAACTCTGCCCCGGGTGTGAACACCTGCGAATCGGCCCAATAGCGAACACGCGTTCCCGTGACACCCTTCGCTACTTTGCCGACTTTGCGCAGTTGGCTCGAATCATCGAAGGCAGTAAACGGAGACGACGGTGAGAGTCCGGCTGAATCGTCAAAGGTTCCCGGCTCTCCGCGGTGAAACGACATGGCCCACGTCACGCCGTCGCGGTCCACCTCGACATCGAGCCGTTCGGAGAGGGCATTGACCACGGAGGCGCCGACACCATGGAGACCGCCGGAGGCAGCGTATGACCCGCCACCGAACTTGCCGCCCGCGTGGAGTTTGGTGAACACAACTTCCACACCGCTCAGACCGGTTTTGGGTTCGATGTCAACAGGAATGCCACGACCCGTGTCGCGCACTTCGACCGAGCCGTCCTGATGGAGGATGACGTCGATTGTGGCGCCGTTACCTGCCAGAGCCTCGTCAACGGAGTTGTCGATGACTTCCCACAGGCAGTGCATGAGTCCACGAGAATCCGTCGATCCGATGTACATGCCCGGACGCTTGCGGACCGCTTCAAGCCCCTCCAGAACCGACAGGTGTCGGGCCGAGTACTCCGCGCTGGCCACAATTCTCCTCAGGAAAACATTCGAATGTGCCCTGTCTCGTGGGCACATTCATAACCTACTTGTCAGTTCTCACGCCGACAGTCACCACACCGGATTGGGGGAACAATATGCTTTGAGCGAAATGCCCACGAAGAGTGAGGACTCTGTCAGACGCTCGTGGTTAAGTAGGGGATGTACGCACGAGTTCACCCACATCGCAGGAGGATGCCATGACAACGGTAGAGGCAACGGAGACGGCTAACGAAGATCGCCCCCAGACGCTCACCGCGTTTGACCGCTGCGACAGCTGTGGCGCCCAGGCATACATGCGCGTCACCATGGCGTCGGGTGGCGAGTTGCTCTTCTGCGCACACCACGGCAACAAGCACCGCGAGAAGCTGACCGGTCCCGGCAACGTCTGGTACGACGAGAGCTACCGGCTGTCCGGCGGCCAGGGCTAGCCGACGAGCTTTTCCATTCGTCGCCTCGCGGGTAGTTCGCTAGCGGTCTATTCGAGGTAGTCGCGCAGCGACTGCGATCGCGATGGGTGGCGAAGCTTCGCCATGGTCTTGGACTCTATTTGCCGGATGCGCTCGCGCGTGACGCCAAAGGTGTCGCCGATCTGGTCCAACGTCTTGGGGATGCCGTCACCCAGGCCGAAGCGCATGCGAATCACGCCGGCTTCGCGCTCTGAGAGCGAGTCAAGCAGCGACTCAAGCTGACGCTGCAGCATCGTGAAGCCCACGGCATCGGCGGGCACAACGGCCTCGGTGTCTTCAATCAGGTCACCAAACTCGCTGTCGCCGTCTTCACCGAGTGGCGTGTGCAACGAAATAGGTTCGCGTCCATACTTCTGAACTTCGACAACCTTTTCCGGCGTCATGTCCAACTCGCGCGAAAGTTCTTCGGGAGTGGGTTCGCGGCCCAAGTCTTGAAGCATCTGTCGCTGAACGCGGGCCAGCTTGTTGATGACCTCGACCATGTGCACCGGGATGCGGATGGTGCGGGCCTGGTCGGCCATGGCGCGTGTGATTGCCTGACGAATCCACCACGTGGCATAGGTCGAGAACTTAAAGCCCTTGGTGTAGTCAAACTTCTCGACGGCACGAATGAGGCCGAGGTTTCCCTCTTGGATGAGGTCGAGGAACTGCATGCCACGACCCGTGTAGCGCTTGGCCAGCGAAACGACGAGACGCAGGTTGGCCCCCAGAAGGTGACTCTTCGCACGTTGTCCGTCACGGGCAACCCACATCAGTTCACGCTTGAGTTGCTTTTCGATGCGTGACGTGGTGGCGAGCTTGTCCTCGGCGAAGAGACCCGCTTCGATGCGCATTGCCAGCTCAACCTCTTCGGCGGCATTAAGCAGGGGCACCTTACCGATTTGCTTGAGGTAGTCCTTGACGGGGTCGGCGGTGGCTCCGGTGATCAGGGTCGAATAGACGGGAACATCGTCCTCGTCGTCGGACATGCTGAGGACAATCGCGCCCGTGGGAACGGGCTCGTCGGCTGTGGAGCTCTTCTCTTCACCGTCATCGTCTGCGTCGGCGTCTGCGTCTTCGGGGACTTCAGCCACTTCGACATCGTCGATAACGACATCGACAACAACGACATCATCGACATCGTCCTCGTCAATATCGGGAATGACATCTTCTGGCAGGTCACCCTCAGCAGCAATTGCGAGTGCGCCCTTCTTTGCCGAGCCGGAACGCGCCGCCGGGGCCTTGGCGGGAGCCTTCGTCGCAGGAGCCTTAGCAGCAGGAGCCTTAGCAGCAGGAGCCTTAGCAGCAGGAGCCTTAGCAGCAGGAGCCTTAGCAGCAGGAGCCTTAGCAGCAGGAGCCTTAGCAGCAG
>CANFVD010000058.1 GCA_947450345.1 Actinomycetota bacterium | reverse complement strand
CTCGTATATGGCCACGAGTTCGGCGAACTCTTCCTCGGGCATCTCTTCGAGCTCGCGCTTTTCCTTGGCGATGAGGGCGAGCTCGCTGTCGCGCTGGCTCGACACCGATACGTATTCACCGAGGGCCATGGAGATAGCGCCGGCGGCCACACCCGCAACTCCGGCGATCAGAATGGCCGCTGTGTTGGTGGGATTTACCGCCGCGACACCCACAACGAGCGCGGCGACCGACACGATTCCGTCGTTGGCGCCGAGCACGCCGGCACGCAGCCAGTTGAGCTTGGAAGCGAAGGCGGCGTCGTGCGGTTCGAAGTGTGTGGGTGTGCTCATGAGACCAGCAAATCAGATGCGGCGGACGATTGCCATTGTGCCAGTCTGTGGAATCCGCAACCGTGCTGTCAGGGGCAAATAAAGAGTAGAGTCGAGTCGGTCGTTTATCTTGACGTCAAGATACATTGTCAGGTCTCGGCCACATCCCACAGACGCATCTATCGCGCTGTTGTAGCGCGCGCAAAGGAACTCAAGGTACGTGGATCTTTACGAGTATCAGGCCCGTGACATGTTCGAAAGCTACGGGGTGCCTGTGCTCCCCGGCATCATCGCCGACACCCCGGCGGAGGCGCGCGCTGCCGCCGAGAAGCTGGGCGGCGTCGTTGTCGTCAAAGCTCAGGTCAAAGTCGGCGGCCGCGGTAAGGCCGGTGGGGTCAAGGTGGCCAAGAACCCCGACGAGGCAGAAGCTGCCGCTGAGGCGATCCTGGGCCTCGACATCAAGGGCCATGTCGTCAAGCGCGTCATGATTGCCGCCGGTGCGCGCATCACGGAGGAGTACTACTTCTCCGTTCTGCTCGACCGGGCCAACCGCTCCTACCTCTCACTGTCGAGCTTCGAGGGTGGCATGGAGATTGAACAACTTGCCGAGGAACGCCCCGAAGCGCTCGCGCGCATTGAGGTCAACCCCATTTCGGGAATCGATCTGGCCAAGGCCAAGGAAATTGCCGTGGCCGCAAAGTTCCCCGCTGAGCTGATTGACAAGGTGGCTCCGGTCATGGTCAAGCTCTACGAGGTGTACACGGGCGAAGACGCCACGCTCGTTGAGGTCAACCCCCTCGTTCTCACGGAAGAGGGCGACATCGTGGCCCTCGACGGAAAGGTCTCGCTCGACGAGAACGCCGCGTTCCGTCACCCCAACCACGAGGCTCTCGAAGACAAGGCTGCCGCCGACCCGCTCGAGGCCAAGGCCAAGGCCATGGACCTCAACTACGTGAAGCTCGACGGGCAGGTGGGCATCATCGGTAACGGTGCCGGTCTCGTGATGAGCACTCTTGACGTGGTTGCTTACGCTGGTGAGAAGCACGGTGGCGTTAAGCCCGCCAACTTCCTCGACATCGGCGGTGGTGCCTCGGCCGAGGTTATGGCCAATGGACTCGAGGTTATCCTCGGAGACTCGCAGGTCAAGAGCGTCTTCGTCAACGTATTCGGTGGCATCACGGCGTGTGACGCGGTGGCCAACGGAATCGTGGCCGCTCTCGAGATCCTGGGATCCAGCGCCAGCAAGCCTCTGGTTGTGCGCCTCGACGGCAACAACGTCGAGGAGGGTCGTCGTATCCTCGCCGAAGCCAACCACCCTCTGGTCACTCTGGCCGCCGGCATGGACGAGGGCGCCGACAAAGCCGCCGAACTCGCCGCCAAGTAAGCATCTACGAACGAAGAGAAAAAGAAAACCATGTCGATCTTTCTGAATAAAGACTCCAAAGTCATCGTCCAGGGCATCACCGGTGGCGAAGGAAGCAAGCACACGGCACGCATGCTGGCTGCCGGTACGCAGGTTGTCGGTGGCGTCAACGCGCGCAAGGCGGGAACCACCGTCACGCACGGCGACGTTGAGCTTCCCGTGTTTGCCACGGTTGCCGAAGCCATGGCTGCCACCGGTGCCGATGTCTCGATTGCCTTCGTGCCGCCGGCCTTCTCCAAGGATGCCGCCATCGAGGCCATCGACGCGGGCATCGGCCTGCTCGTCGTGATCACCGAGGGCATTCCCGTTCAGGACACGGCCGAGTTTTGGGCCTACGCCTCAAGTAAGGGCAACAAGACGCGCATCATTGGACCGAACTGCCCCGGCATCATCACGCCCGGTGAGGCACTCGTGGGCATCACCCCTGCCGACATCGCCGGCAGCGGCCCCATCGGTTTGGTCTCGAAGTCGGGAACGCTTACGTACCAGATGATGTTCGAGCTACGCGACATCGGATTCTCCACCGCCATCGGAATCGGTGGCGACCCCATCGTGGGTACCACGCACATCGATGCGCTGGCTGCGTTTGAGGCTGACCCCGACACCAAGGCAATCGTCATGATTGGTGAGATTGGCGGTGACGCCGAGGAGCGCGCGGCCGATTTCATCAAGGCCAACGTCACCAAGCCCGTCGTGGGCTACGTCGCAGGTTTCACCGCTCCCGAGGGAAAGACGATGGGCCACGCCGGTGCCATTGTGTCGGGCTCTGCGGGAACCGCGCAGGCCAAGAAGGAAGCCCTCGAGGCCGTCGGCGTCAAAGTGGGCAAGACACCCAGTGAGGCTGCCCGCCTGATGCGCGAAATTATGGCGTCGCTCTAAGCCATCGCGCCCGGCGAGTTCGTCCGAAGCCCGACCCGCAGTGGGTCGGGCTTCGTGCTTCCCCCGGTCTGGTGGTTACGCGGCGGGTCGTGACGTGTCGTTGAGGAACGCCAGAACGGCACTGACGCGCGCATTGTTGCCCTCGGGAATACCGAGTGCGGCATAGATGGCGCTGAGGTGGTTGACCACCGAGTTGCTGGCAATGCCGAGCAGTTCGGCAATGCTCTGGTTTGACAGTCCCGTGGCCACGAGGCGCAAGATCTCGAATTGACGGGGAGTGAGACCGCCCACCGTCGTGCCCGAGCGGGCTTTAGAGCGTTGCATCAGTTCGGGGTCGATGACGGACTCGCCGCCGTGAGCCTTCTCAACGGTGTCAACGAGAACGCTCAACGACGTTGACGAGGTTTTGGAGAGATACGACCAGTGCTTGCGGTCGTCTACGGGAAGAGTCGTGAGAATCTCGAGAACGTCTTGTGCTGAGATCAGAAGAATTTTGAGGTCGGGATCTGCTCGACGAAGGGCCACACCCAAGCCGATGCCATTTCCGTCGGCCAATTCGATGTCGAGCAGAGCGACATCCACCTCTCCTGGCTTGATGAGAAGACGTGCATGGGTGGACCCTTCGGCCGTTGCCACGACGGTGATGTTCCGCACGTCACCGAGTGCGGTTGCGAGAAGGTCGCGATACAGCTGGTGGTCCTCAACAATGGCGACACGAATGGGGGAAGTGTTCACCCGCTCATTATGGCTGAAGTGACTAGTGCTTTTACCCCTACTCGGGTAGTCGCGATATTCCTGACACAATGGGCGAAGACTTGTTCCCACGGAAGGTATCGTCATGCCCACGCAAACTGCTGTCACAAAAAAGCGCCCACGGTCGGTCGCCAGCGGCATCCTGCTGGCAATCGCCGTGCTTCTGACGCCTACGGCACTCATCGCCAACTGGGCAGCGGTTCAGGTGGACAACACGCAACGGTTTGTTGACACACTGGGTCCGCTGGCCTCGAACCCCAAGATTCAAGCACTCGTCATTGACGAAATCACCAACAAGCTTGATGAGACCGTGGACTTTGCCGGAACCACCTCGTCGTTGATCGATGGTCTGGGATCCGCCCTCAGCCTGCCCAAGTCAGCTCAGGATGCGCTGGGGCTCTTTTCGGATCCGCTGGCCGCCGGCGTCAAGGGACTCGTGCGCGACGCCGTGGCAAAGGTGGTGACTTCCGAGGGCTTCCAGACAGCCTGGACGCAGACTCTGACCATCACGCAAGAGCAGGTGACAAAACTTCTCAAGGGTGAAGAGTCCGGCGTGCTCAAGATGGCTGCCGACGGAACCATCACGCTCAATCTGAAGCCGGTCATTGCGCAGGTCAAACAAAGCCTGGTGAACAGCGGCGTCGCCTTCGCGTCGGCCATCCCCGAGATGGATATCACCGTAGAGCTCGGCAAGATTCCCGAACTGGCGGTGGCGCGTGTCGTTTACCAGGTGGGCATTGGTGTCGGAACGTGGCTGCCCTGGGTTGTCTTCGGACTTTATCTGGCGGGCTTTGCGCTCGCCGTGCGACGTGCGCGGGCCACTCTGATTACGAGCTCCTTCCTCCTCGTTTCGTCCGTCCTGATGCTGGTGTTCCTTTCCTTCGGGCGCCTGCTCGCGGTAAATAGCGTGAGTGACACGTTTGCACCTGCCGTGGGCGTGGTGTGGGACGCTGTCTCGGACTATGCGGTCACCGTGCTGGCCGGGCTCATCGCCCTCAGTGTCATTGCGCTCGTGACGGCGTGGATCTTTACCGGTGATGAGCGCGGGCCCGTGCGCCAGTGGTTTGGTCGAGTCTTCGCGTCGCTACGCAGTCGCCTCGACCGCATGGGTGTCACGATGGGTCGAGCCGGCCCCGTACTGTACCGCGCGCGTATTCCGCTCCGCGTACTCGTCATCGTTCTTGCCGCGCTGATCGTTGCGTTTGTTCAGCCCATGAACGTGGCTTCGGTTATTTGGGCCAGCATCCTGGGCGGCGTGGTTCTCGTTATCCTCGAGATTCTTATTCGCAAACCGGCTGACGTGGCCGCGACGAAGACTGCCTCGTCCACGAAGCGCGGCGTCGCGGCAAAGAAAGTAACGCCAACGAAGCGCGCCACAGCGCCACGCAAGTAGCGAAAAGACCGCGAGGTTATGCGCTACAGACGATTTGTGGCTGCCGCCTTCGCGGCCGTCGAGGCACTCGTCGTCGTGGCGATAGGTCTGGCCATTCCGCTCATTCCCCTGACCATCCTGTGGGCAACAAACTTTGACGCGGGAATTCAGTGGGATGTCTACTACCGGGCGGCCGCCGACATCTGGCTCCTGGGCCACGGGGTACACGTCACGGTCACCCTGGATCCGTCACTCGCCGCGTCGCTCAACCTCCCTGGCCTTGATGCCCCCTTCTTGCTGTCGCTCGCCCCAACCGCGTTTGCTATCCTGACATTCCTCTTGGCGATGCGGCTCGGCAGACGCACTATTGAGGCCGAGGTTCGCCTTGTTGGTCCTCTGTCGGCCATCGTCGCTTTCGGCGTGGCAGCCATCGCCATTGCCTTCAGCGCGCTCAACGCGTCGGCCATGCCCACGCTGTGGCGCGCCATAACGTTACCGACGCTGATATTTGTCGTGGGCCTCGTGGTGGGAGCACGAGGTGAGATTGGGCGATCGGGTGGCCGGGCAGAGAACGTCAAGACTCGAATGGCCCTCTGGACGAGAAGTTTGTCGCCTCAGGTGCGCGCGTGGTTTCGCGCCTCACTCGTGGGTGGGGTCGGATCGATCGCCATCGTGACGGCCGTGGCCGGCGTACTGACCGCAGTCCTGTTTATTGTGCGGTTTCCGCAGATTGTCGGACTTTACGAGGGACTGCAGGCCGGACCCGGCGGTGGTGCCGCGGTGACCATCGCCGAGTTGGCCTATCTCCCGAGCATCGTCTTTTGGGTGGTGTCCTGGCTGAGTGGTGCCGGGTTCGCTCTGGGCCGCGGCTCGTGGGTGTCACCGGCGGGAGCAGACATAGGTCCGCTTCCCTCACTTCCCGTATTCGGACTCGTTCCCGAGGGACAGGTTGCGGGTGGTTACCTGTGGCTTATCGTGCCCATTCTGGCCACCATCCTGGCCGCGCGTTTGCTGCGGCCCCGACTGACCTCTCACCTGCAGCTTCACGAACGCACGCGATGGTTGATGGCCTCAGCGCTCGGCATGGCCGTTGTCGCGGGTGTCACCGCACTCGTCTTGTCGCTCGCAACCTCCGGCTCGGTGGGGCCGGGGCGCATGGCGGAATTTGGCCCCACGCCGTGGCTCACTCTCGTGTGGGTGTTCGGGGTAACCTTTGTGGCCTCACTCATCGGGCTGCTCACCCCCGGGCGGTCTGCCGCCGAACGTTAGACTGAGCGGGTGTTCTCGGTTGTCGTCCTCATCTCTGGATCGGGTTCAAACCTCCGCGCACTTCTCGAAGCGGCAACATCGGCCGATTATCCCGCCCGCGTTGTCGCGGTGGGTGCGGATCGCGAGTGTGAGGGACTCGCCCACGCTGAGGACTTCAGCATTCCCACATTCGTGGTGGAACCGTCCGCGTATGCGTCGCGTGAGGAATGGGGGACCGCGCTCGTCGCGGCAATACAGCCCTGGCAGCCCGACCTTGTCGTGAGCGCCGGCTTCATGCGCATTCTGCCCGCCCCTGCTGTCTCCGCGCTGCACCCGCGACTCATCAATATGCACCCGGCGCTTTTGCCCCTCTACCCCGGGGCTCATGCCGTGCGGGACACGCTCGCCGATGGCGCCACCGTCACCGGAACATCCATTCATATCGTTGATGAGGGCGTGGACACGGGTCCGGTGATTCGTGCGCGCGAGGTGCCCGTGCATGCCGACGACAGTGAGGCGAGCCTTCACGAGCGCATTAAAATAGAAGAACGGCAACTCATCGTCGAGACCGTCGCAGATATTGCACGAGACCACATTGACCTTGAGGAGATATCCCGCCGATGAGTGGACCGCAGCGCGACGCCAGCCTGTACCGAGACCGCGACCACGTGGCCGTCCGACGTGCCCTCATCTCGGTGAGTGACAAGACCGGACTGATCGAACTCGCGACGGCCCTGCACGCGGCAGGTGTTGAAATGGTCTCCACCGGTTCAACGGCAGCATCGATTCGTGACGCCGGACTCGTCGTCACCGACGTGAGCGATGTCACGGGATTCCCCGAATCACTCGACGGTCGCGTTAAGACCTTGCACCCCGGAGTTCACGCCGGAATTCTGGCCGACCTGCGCTTGGCGTCACACGAGCAGCAGCTCGTTGACCTCGGCATCTCGCCGTTCGAACTTGTTGTTGTGAACTTGTACCCGTTCCGTGAAACGGTGGCCTCCGGTGCTCCCGAGAACGACGTCATCGAGCAGATTGACATCGGTGGTCCGGCGCTGGTTCGCGCTTCGGCCAAGAACCACGCCAACGTTGCCGTCGTCGTGTTGCCGTCCGACTATGCGCGCGTCCTGGCTCAGGTCACCAGCGGCGGAACCACCCTGGAGCTTCGTCGCGAGCTTGCTGCCGAGGCTTTTAGCCACACGGCCGCCTACGACGCGAGCGTGGCCAGCTGGTTCGTGCGCGACGTGAAGTTTCCCTCCACCTATTCGGTCTCGGTGCGTCGCGAGCAGGTGCTGCGTTATGGCGAGAACTCACATCAAGAGGCTGCGCTTTATCGCGAGCAACTCGGTAACGGAATCGCCCAGGCGGTTCTTCTCGGTGGCAAAGAGATGTCGTACAACAACTACGTCGATGCGGACGCCGCCGTTCGGGCCGCATTCGACTTCATCAACCCGGCGGTGGCCATCATCAAGCACGCGAATCCGTGCGGCATTGCGGTCGGCCGCGACAAGGCTGTCGACCAGATTGCCTCGGCGCATCAGCGTGCCCACGCCTGCGATCCGGTGTCGGCATTTGGAGGTGTGATCGCGGCAAATCGCACGGTCACGCTCAAGATGGCCGAGCAGGTTTCCGAGGTCTTCACCGAGGTGCTGGTGGCCCCCGACTTCGAGCCGGATGCGCTCACGCTGTTGCGCGAGAAGAAGAACCTCCGTCTGCTTCAACTGCCCGCGGATTTCACCCGCGAACGCATGGAGATGCGACAGGTGTCGGGTGGTTTTCTCGTGCAAGACGCCGACCTCTTTGACGCCGATGCCGATGTCGGCGCGCTCGTGAAGTCGTGGACTCTCGTCGCCGGGGACACCCCGGACGCCGAAACGCTCGTCGACCTCGAGTTCGCGTGGAAGGCCTGTCGCTCAGTAAAGTCCAACGCCATTTTGTTGGCCAAGGGCGGAGCCTCGGTGGGTGTGGGCATGGGACAGGTCAATCGGGTGGACTCGTGCCACCTTGCGGTGTCGCGCGCTGGCGATCGGGCTGCCGGTTCGGTGGCTGCCTCGGACGCCTTCTTCCCCTTTTCGGACGGCCTCGAGGTGTTGCTCGCCGCCGGCATCACGGCAGTTGTGCAACCCGGCGGATCGGTGCGAGACGAAGAGGTCATCGCGGCGGCCAATAAGGCGGGCGTCACCATGTACTTCACCGGCGAACGCCACTTCTTCCACTAGAGCCCTCGGAGGCCGTCATGATTCGTCCCATTTTGCAGCGTGCGATTGCCGCCATCGTTACGGCTGCTGTCGTGACCTGTGTTGTCGTGGCCGCCAACGCGCTCGCCTATTTCATCTCGGAAACTATGTCGCTCGACGCCATTGGTCAGGTGGCCGCCTACTACCTGCCCTCTGCCGCACTGCTGTTCTTGCTCGTCTGGCTGGCAGCGTTCCTGCCCTTGCTCGCATCGCGCTGGCTGGCCCTGTCCGTGGGAGTGGTCGCCGGTGTGATTTCGGGCTTCATCGGGGTGGGGCTGCAGGTCGAAGCATCGCACCCGGGGTTCCTGACGTTCGTCGACCAGGCTGCGGTGGGGCTCACGACTCTCACTCTTGTCTTTGTGACCGCCACAGTGGTTACCGTGCCCACTCTGGGGGTCTGGGTAAATCGATCAATGCGCGCGGTACTCGCCGAGCGTCGCGGCAAGCCCATCGCACTCGTTCGCGCTCCCGCATCGACGCTCGCCGATGGACAGGTCACGCATATCTCGCGCAAGAAGGTCAACCT
>CANFVD010000057.1 GCA_947450345.1 Actinomycetota bacterium | reverse complement strand
GCACACGCCGAATACGACCACTTCAAGGAGTGGGCATTGGGAGTCGCCATCCCGGTTCTCGAAACGCGTCAGCGCGACTTCTACGAGACGCTGGACTTCTAGCCGTGAAGATCGGTCGGTATCTGCACCAGGGCATGCCCCTCACGTGCGTCATCTTCAACGGAAAAGTACAGAAGGTTGATTCTGCGCTCAGCGTGATCGACATCCTGAACCTGCCCATTGCTGAGCGCAATGCTCTCGAGTCGAGTGCCGGCCGTCGCCACCGCATGCCGATCGAGGAGGTTCAGTTTCTTCCTCCCGTTGAGCCGCGTGCCATGCGCGACTTCCTTACGTTCGAAGCCCACGTTGCCGGCATGAAGAAGTCGTTTGACGGCGACGGCACTGTTCCCGAGGCATGGTTTGAGGCGCCGGGCTACTACTTCATGAATCCGTGGTCGCTCTATGGGGCCACCGATGGCGTGCCCATTCCGCCACTCACGCAGCGCCTCGACTTCGAACTTGAGGCGGCCATTGTCGTGAAGAAGATGGCACGCAACATCACCTCCGAGCAGGCGGGCGATTACATCGCCGGCTACTGCATCTTTAACGACTGGTCGGCTCGCGACATTCAGGGCCGTGAAATGCAGGTCGGCCTCGGCCCCAACAAGGGCAAGGACTTTGCCAACACGCTCGGCCCGTGGATCACGACCCCCGACGAGCTCGAGCAGTACCGCGAGGGCGATCGGCTCGACCTCGAAATGGTGGTCAAGGTCAACGATGTCGAATACGGACGCGATTCGCTCAAGAACATGTCGTGGTCGTTCGAAGAGCTGTTGGCGCACGCCGCGCGCGGCACGAACGTGGGTGCCGGCGACGTCCTCGCCTCGGGCACCGCGGGCATGGGCGCCATGAGCGAGCACTGGAGTCGATCGAAGCAGCACGACACTCCCGCGCCTCTTCAGGTGGGCGATGTCGTTGAGATGACCATCGAAGGTTTGGGCTCCATTCGCAACACTGTGGTGGCGGGCGACAGCCCCAACCCCGAGTACCGCGTGCCCCCGGCTCGACGCACCTACTCCGAGGATCGACTGTGAGCACTGTCACCACGGTCAACCCGGCAACCGGCGAAAAGCTGGCCGAGTACCCCGGGTTGGATGCGGCGGCACTTGATGCTGCCCTGCAGCGCACCGCGGATGCCCAGCGCGCCTGGCGCACGACCGACATCGCGTCACGAACCGCGCTGCTGCGCAACGTGGCGAAAATCTTGCGCGACGAGGTGGAAGACCACGCGCGTCTGATCAGCGTGGAGATGGGTAAGCCCATCACCGAAGCGCGCGCCGAGGTGCTCAAGTGTGCCGTCACCTGCGACTTTTACGCCGACAACGCGGCTGATTTTCTCGCCAACAAGGCGGTGAAGACCGAGGCGGTCACGTCGTTCGTGGCGTACGAACCCATCGGTGTGGTGCTCGCTGTCATGCCGTGGAACTTTCCCTACTGGCAGGTCATTCGGTTCGCCGCTCCAGCGCTGACGTCAGGCAACGGCGGCCTGCTCAAGCACGCCTCGAACGTCACCGGATCGGCACTCGCCATCCAGGGCATCTTTGAGCGTGCTGGCTACCCGGCCGATCTCTTCCAGACGCTCGTGCTGAGCGCCCACTCTCAGGTGAACGACATCATCGCCGACAAGCGCGTTGCCGCCGTCACCCTCACGGGCTCTGAGGGTGCGGGCGCGCAGGTGGCCGAGGCTGCCGGGCGCGCACTCAAGAAGACTGTGCTCGAACTGGGTGGCAGCGATCCGTTCGTCATCCTGGGTGACGCCGACGTTCCCGCCATCACGCCATTGGCGGTGCGCGCACGCTTCGTGAACACCGGGCAGAGCTGCCTGTGTGCCAAGCGCTTCGTGGTTGACGCCGCGGTGATTGCTGACTTCGAGCAGCGGGTGGGTGAACTCGTTGCCGGACTGCGCATCGGAGACCCCGTGGCCGACGACACACAGATTGGCCCGCTGGCCAAACCCTCGTTCGTCGACGACATCGATGCACAGGTGCAGGCCTCAGTGAAGATGGGTGCCCGTGTGATCACGGGCGGCCACCGAATCGAGGGGCCCGGAAACTTCTATGCCCCCACAGTGCTGGCCGACGTCACCCCCGACATGCCCGTGTTCAACCAAGAGACGTTTGGTCCGGTGATGGCCATCGTGAAAGCGCACGGCGCGCAGGAGGCCATTGAGTTGGCCGACGCGTCTCAGTACGGACTCGCCGCGAGCATCTGGACGGCCGACATGAATGCCGGACTCGAGCTGGGCAAGGGCATCGAATCGGGCGCGCTGTTTATCAACGGCATCGTGGTGTCAGATCCGCGCCTGCCTTTCGGTGGGGTCAAGTTGAGCGGTTACGGCCGTGAGTTGTCGATCGAGGGAATGCACGAGTTCACGAACGTTCGTGCGGTGTGGGCCGGGGAGATGCCGCGCAGCGCTTAGCGGCTCGCGATGTACGCGTCCCACGCGGCGAACGACCCACTCCATCCGGCGGTCATCCCCTCAAAGTTGGCGGCGAAAACGGCACTCTCTTCGTCGGTTGCCTCAAACGGCGTCCAGGTGATGTCCATGCGCGTTCCCCCTTCGACGGCCTCGAAGGTCGTCACCGACAGCGTCTTGAGCGGCCAGATGGGGGCCATGGGGTGCAGCACGGGAGTGCCCTCCGCGTCGGCAAACATGTTGAGCAGCTCAAGGCGTTTCCCGGGTTCCGTGGCGATAACCTCCCACTTGCCCCAGGACTCCTCTCCCGTGGCCTTATCGCGCATTCCGTAGTGAACGGTGCCTCCGGGGCGCACGTCCATGTCGAGTTTGATGATGTCGACCGAGGCTGGACCCCACCACGCGGCGTAGTGCTCGGGCTCCGTCCAGTGGGCGTAGGCCACGGCGGGGGACAGGGGAACGGTGTGGCTAATGAGGAACATGGGGAGCTCGGTCATCCCTCAAGCCTATTGAGGCCGTTTGGACAATGGAGCGCATCCGTGTAATGCTCAGGGGGACAGTTACCGCTAGGCGGAAAGCCGAAAAGCCCAGCAAAAACGTTCCTATCAATCTCCCTGAAGGGGTGATTTCACGATATGAGTCCCGCCCGCACCACCTCCGGAGCGCCCGTCTCCTCGATTGGACGCGGCATCGCGGTCCTCGCGTGCTTCACGTCGCGCGCTCACGCGCTCACGCTCTCCGAACTCTCTGCGGCCTCAAAATTGCCCATGTCGAGCACGCACCGCGTGGTTGCCGAGCTGGTCACGGGCGGCTTCTTGGTGCGGGGACAGGACAAGCGCTACCGCATCGGCACGCGCCTGTGGTCGATTGCCCAGCTGGCTCCCGTGAGCGAGCAGCTTCGCGAACGCGCCCTTCCCACGCTCGCGCGCCTCTACGAAGAGACCGGCGAGAACATCACCCTTGCCGTTCTCGACCGTGGCCAGGCGCTTTATGTTGACCGACTCGTGGGTGAGCGCAGCGTGCCCATTGTGTCGCGTTCCGGCGGCCACCTGCCGTTGCACACCACGGGCGTGGGCAAGGTTTTGTTGGCCTATCAGCCCAAGGAAAGCATCGAGAAGTACCTGGGCCGCCGACTCGAACGACCCACTCCGTACTCGATTGCCGATCCGGTGAAGCTCGAGAAGGAACTCGCCGAAGTGCGCACCAACGGTTACTCGGTGACGCGCCAGGAGATGACCCCGGGCACCGGCTCAGTTGCCGTGCCCATCGTGCGCAAGGGTCGCACGATTGCGGCCGTCGGCGTGGTAGCCCACCTCGCACGTCTCGACGTGAACCGACTCGTGGCAACCCTCCAGCAGGCCGCCGCGTCAATCGCCAAGGAACTCGACGACCACTAGTCGCGACCCCTGCGCTGTCCGCCTTCGGACGCCAGTAAGTCTCTTCCGTTATCCGGAATAGTCCATGAGTTCTTGCGGTCTCTAGGCGGATATCGTGAGGAAGGCTTATTTGCCCCTCTCAAAGGAGAACCATGGCTCGCGTCGTCCGCGGAACACCTCGCACCCCCCTCGACATCGTTGACGGTCTGGCTCAGTTGGGATCAGCAACGGTTCACGAAGCGCAGGGTCGCATCGGCCTGTTGAACCGCCGACTGCGCCCCATTTTTCCCGCCATGATTGCCGGCAACGCCCTCACGTGTGAGGTTGCCCCCGGCGACAACTGGATGATTCACGTAGCCGTGGAGCAGGCACAGCCTGGCGACCTCCTCATCGTGACGCCCACGAGCCCCTGCGACGACGGTTACCTCGGTGACCTCCTGGCCGAAAGCCTGATGGCCCACGGCGTTCGCGGACTCGTCATCGATGCCGGCGTGCGTGATGTCGCCACGCTCACCGAGATGGGTTTCCCGGTGTGGTCTAAGGCGATTAGCTCGCAGGGCACGGTCAAGGAGACGATCGCCAACGTCCAGACCCCCGTGGTGGTGGCCGACCAGTACGTGCGCCCGGGCGACGTACTCGTGGCAGACATCGACGGTGTGTGTCTCGTGCGTCGCGAGGATGCGGCTGCGGTTCTAGAGAAGGCTCGAGAGCGCGAGGCCAACGAGGCCGGAAAGCGCACGCGCCTTGCCGCGGGCGAGCTGGGCCTCGACATATACGACATGCGCGACAAGCTGGCTGCCAAGGGACTCGTTTACGAGGACTACCAGGCATGACCAACACCGAGGTCGCGGTTCCCGCGGCACTCATGCGCGGGGGAACCTCCAAGGGCCTCTTCTTCCTCGCCAGCGATTTGCCCGCCGAAGCCGGCGCGCGCGACCGCTTTCTTTTGAGCGCGATGGGCTCACCCGATGTGCGCGAAATTGACGGCATGGGCGGCGGTCATCCGCTGACCTCCAAGGTCGCCGTGGTGAGTGCCTCCGAGCGCCCGGGCATCGACGTGGACTACCTGTTCCTTCAGGTATGGCCCGACCGCGCCGAGGTGAGCGATCAGCAGAACTGCGGAAACATTCTGGCCGGCGTGGGCCCGTTCGCCATTGAGCGCGGACTCGTCGCGGCCACGGGTGACCTCACGCCCGTGTCTATTTACATGGTCAACACCGACTCCAAGGCCACCGCCTTCGTGGAGACGCCCGGCGGCAAGGTCAACTACGCGGGATCGGCGCGCATCGATGGCGTGCCCGGAACGCACGCGCCCATCAACATCAACTTTGAGGATGTGGCCGGCTCGAGCTGCGGCGCGCTCCTGCCCACGGGAAACGTGGTCGACGAGGTGCTGGGCATTCAGGTGACGTGCGTTGATAACGGCATGCCCGTGGTGTGCCTCAACGCGTCTGACTTTGGCATCACCGGTTACGAGACTCCCGCCGAGATTGAGGCCAACGAACCCCTGCGGGCTCGGGTCGAAGAAATTCGCCTGGCCGTCGGGCCGCTCATGAACCTCGGTGACGTGACCAACAAGACGGTGCCCAAGATGAGCCTCCTTTCGAAGGCACGCGGCGGCGGTCTGCTCAACACCCGCACGTTCATCCCGCACCGCGTTCACGAATCAATCGGTGTGCTCGGTGCTGTCTCGGTGGCCACCGCGTGCATGCTCGAGGGAAGCGTGGCGGCTCAGATCGCGGGTCTCGGCACCGTGGGCTCGAGCCTTGAGGTTGAGGTGGAGCACCCCACTGGCTTCTTCACCGTGCAGATGGAGGTCGACAACTCGTCGGGCTCACCCGTCGTCACTAAGTCCGCACTGCTTCGCACCGCCCGCATGCTCATGTCGGGTTCCGTTTACGTCCTCGAATCCGCTTGGGAGAACGCATGATCATCGACTGTCACGGCCACTACACAACGGCCCCCGAACTTCACAACCAGTGGCGTATCGACCAGCTCGCGGCCTACGCGGCCGGCCAGCCAAGCCCGGCCTACCCCGAAATTTCTGACGACATCATCCGTGAGTCAATCGAGCAAAACCAGCTCAAGCTCATCACCGAGCGCGGATCCGACTTCACCATCTTTTCGCCCCGCGCCTCGGCCATGGGACACCACGAGGGTGATCAGCGCATCAGCCTCGAGTGGACGGTTGCGTGCAACAACCTGATCAAGCGCGTCGTGGACCTCTTTCCCGAGACCTTCATCGGCGTTGCCCAGCTGCCTCAGTCACCGGGCGCCGACCTCACGGCCACGATTGCCGAGATGGAGCGCTGCATCAACGAGCTGGGCTTCATCGGCGTGAACCTTAACCCCGATCCGAGTGGCGGTCTCTGGCAGACGGTGCCACTGACCGACAAGTTCTGGTACCCCCTCTACGAGAAGATGGTCGAACTCGACGTGCCCGCCATGGTTCACGTGTCGGCCTCGTGCAACCACAACTTCCACGCCACCGGCGCCCACTACATGAACGCCGACACCACGGCCTTCATGCAGCTGCTTCAGGGCAACCTGTTCGCCGATTTCCCCACGCTGCGCCTGATCATCCCTCACGGCGGCGGCGCGGTTCCCTACCACTGGGGTCGCTACCGCGGTCTGGCCGACATGCTCAACCAGCCCAGCGTTGACACGCACCTCATGAACAACGTGTTCTTCGACACGTGCGTGTACCACCAGCCAGGAATCGACCTGCTCGTGAAGGTCATCGACAACAAGAACATCCTGTTTGGTTCGGAGATGATTGGCGCGGTTCGCGGCATTGACCCGCAGACCGGCCAGTACTTCGATGACACCAAGCGCTACATCGACGCCGCCGCCATTTCGGAGGATGAGCGTCAGAGCATCTTCTCGTCAAACGCACGCGCGGTCTTCCCGCGCATGGACGCCAAACTGAAGGAGCGTGGACTGTGAGCCCTGCATTTGTGAAAGACGCCGACTGGCTCGACTGGCACCCCAACCCCACCAAGCCGACGTTCGTGGTTCCCGCCGGCGCGGTGGATGCCCACTGTCACGTGTTTGGACCGGGCGACACCTTCCCGTTTGCCCCCGAGCGCAAGTACACGCCGTGCGACGCCAGCTGGGAGCAGTTGTTTGCCCTGCGCGACTTCTTGGGTTTCGACAAGAACGTGGTCGTGCAGGCCACGTGTCACGGGTCGGACAACTCAGCCCTGCTGGATGTTCTCGAGCGTGCCAACGATCGCGCGCGCGGCGTGGTCACGGTCAAGCCCGACATCACCCACGACGAGCTTGCGCGCATGAATGAGCTGGGCGTGCGCGGCGTGCGCTTCAACTACGTCAAGCGCTTGGTCGATCCCAAGCCGGATGACTACTACCGCCAGATCATCGAGAAGATCAAGCCGTTCGGCTGGCACGTGGTGCTCTACTTCGAGCCCTCCGACCTGCAGGAGAAGTATGACTTCTTCACGTCGCTCGGCGTCCCAGTGGTGATTGACCACATGGGCCGCCCGGATGTGACCAAGCCGGTCGACAACCCCGAGTTCGATCTGTTCCTGCGCTTCATGCGCGAGAACGAGAACGTGTGGTCCAAGGTGAGCTGCCCCGACCGTCTTTCGGTCAGCGGAAGTCCGCTCTATGCCGACGTGGTGCCCTTCGCCAAAACTATCGTCGAGGAGTTTCCGGACCGCGTCCTGTGGGGCACGGACTGGCCGCACCCCAACATGAAGAAGGAGATGCCCGACGACGGCATTCTCGTCGACTACGTTCCGTCGATTGCGACCACGCCGGCGCTGCAGCAGAAACTGCTCGTCACGAATCCCACCACCCTTTACTGGAGCTGACCATGAAGCCGAACTTCGAACAGTTCAAGGACATCCCGGGCACCACGATCTTCACCATTGAGAGCGCTCAGAAGGGCTTTCAGCTCAACGAGTTCTGCATGAGCCTGCGCACGCAGGAGAATCGCGACCGCTTTCACGCCGACGAGCGCAAGTATCTCGACGAGTGGGACATGACCGAAGAACAGAAGCAGGCTGTGCTCACGCGCGACTTCCAGAAGATGCTCGACGGGGGTGGCAACGTCTACTTCCTGTCCAAGATCTTTGCGGCCGAGGGCATGAGCTACGTGCAGGCCGTAAGCACCATGACCGACATGAACGTCGAGGAGTATCAGGCGATGATGGTGGCCGGCGGCCGCAACATCGAAGGCTGGCGTTCCAAGAAGGAACGGGGAGAGGCCTAGACCATGGCACGCATCGTTGCAGGAATTTCCACCAGCCACGTGCCCGCCGTGGGCCACGCCGTGGACTCGGGTCGCACCGAGGACGACTACTGGCGCCCCATGTTCCAGGGGTACGAGTTCTCCAAGCAGTGGGTCAAAGACAACCCCGCCGACGTTGACATCATCGTGTACAACGACCACGCCTCCTACTTCGGCATGGACATCATGCCCACGTTCGGAATTGGCACGGCCGGAAAGTACGACATTTGTGACGAGGGGTACGGCCCGCGTCCCGTTCCCGTCGTGATGGGTCACCCGGAACTGTCCACGCACATCGCCGCCTCGCTCATCCTCGATGACTTTGACATGACGGTGTTGAACAAGCTCGACGTGGATCACGGCCTCACCGTGCCCATGTCGCTCATGTACGGACAGCCCGACGCCTGGCCGACCAGGGTCATTCCGTTCCCCGTGAACGTGGTGATGTATCCGCAGCCCTCGGGCGAGCGCTGCCTCGCCATCGGTAAGGCCATCCGGGCAGCCGTTCAGAACTTCGACGAAGACATCACGGTGCGCGTGTGGGGAACCGGTGGCATGAGCCACCAGATTCAGGGAGCCCGTGCCGGACTCATCAACCTCCCGTGGGACCTCCAGTTCATGGATGACCTCATTCACCAGCCCGAGGTTCTGCAGTACAAGCCGCACCTCGAGTACATGAT
>CANFVD010000056.1 GCA_947450345.1 Actinomycetota bacterium | reverse complement strand
TGAGCCCGAGGCGGTCGGTGGAGACACTCAGCGGCCAGCGGCCGGTGTGCTCGCGCACGCTGCGGTCGGTCTCGCGATACGCCAGACGGCGACGCCACTCCATGCCGCCATCGAACTCGGCGGGCTCCACGTGCATCCCGGCGTTGGCCCGCACAAAGTCGACAAACTCCACCGGCCAGCCCAGCGCACAATCGATGCCGAGCTTCTCAACGTGCGAGGCGGCATCCGTGATGTGTGCGTCGGCAACATCCACGGTCAACTCGAGCAGCGTGGCCTTCTCGCCCCACTCGATCACGGCGAGCGCCGTGCCCTTGGGCTCGGCCGCTAAGTCAACTCCGGCCGTTAGCACCGGCCAACCCTACTGATCCACCAGCACCTTGCGGCGCAGGGCGAAGCTCACGCCGATCACCCCCAGCATGGAGGCGATCAGCATGATGTAGGTGACGCTCCAGTCGAGCGCGTTGGCGGCGAAGACCCCCACCACGAGAGGCGCAAAGCCACCGATGAGGTAACCGCCGAAAGTCACCATGCCGGCCAGGGTCACACCGCCGGCCTCGCTGGAGGTTCGGTAGTTGGTGGCCACGAGGGTTATGGAGAAGATGGTGGGCGAAATGCCGGCGAACATCATCCACAGCCAGGTGAGGGTGCCGGGCATAAACCACAGGCCCACGTAGCCCACAATCACCAGCACGGCCACGGCGGCGTAAAGGAGGCCGAGGTTGTTGAGTCTGGCCACCAGCGGGGCAATGAAGAAACCAACCGGAATACCCATGGCCGAATACAAGGCCAAGAGGGCGCCCGCCGTGGCCGGCTCGATGCCCGCGGTCTGGTTGAGAATTGCGGGGATCCACGCCATCACCGTATAGAAGTTGATGGTGGACAGGGCATACATGGTCAGCATCACCCAGCTGGTCGGGTGCGACCACACGCGCTTGGTGATGTCGCGGTGGTGAACTTGGGGAGCAGCGTCGGCGGCCTGTGCGTCGGCGGATGTGCGCGAGGCGCGGTTGGCAAAGATGGCGAACAGCCACGGGATCACCGCAACCACCTCGAGCACGCCCCACACACCGATGGATCCGCGCCAACCGATCCACTGCGCAATCGGCACGGCCAGCAGGGGTGGGTAGATCGTGGAGATCACCATGACGGTGAGATACACCGTGGTCACCGAGACAATGCGGTCGGGGAAGAAGCGCTTGACCAGCGGGGGCAGCAGCATGTTGCCGGCGCCCACGCCCAGCATGGCCACGATCGACCAGGCAAAGAAGCCCAGCGACTCCCCGGCAACGGCGCGCAGAATCTGGCCGGCGCCAATCATGGCCGCGGCAATGACGACGGTCCACTCGAGCGAGATGCGGCGCGCCACGAACGGCGTGAAGAGCGAGGCGAACGCGAAGGCGAACGGGCCCACCGTGCCCAGCAGGCCGTAGGTGACATCGGTGAGGCCGATGTCGAGGCTGATGCTCGCTGCCAGCGGCGAGTATGACGTGACGGCGGTGAGCAAGCCCAGCGCCATGAGCATGATGCCGAGGTAGGCGGCAAATCGGCCGCGGCGCAGGGTCGTGGGGCCAGGTGCTGGCTGGGCGGGTGTTGAAGTAGCGGGCGTCGTTGCCGGCTGAGCGTTGGTCATGTGCCTAGCCAACCAGTTTTTTCGCGTGCCGGCTTAGTTTCTGCGCGCACGGTGCTGGCGATGAGTGCGCGGCTGTGATGTGCGCCGCCCATGGTCGGGCGAGAAAATAGCTAGGCCAAGGAGCGCTTGATTTCGTCGATCGTGACCCACAAGGTCAGCGGTTGTTCCGATACCCACTCGAACTCCGCTAAGGACAGATAGAAATCTCTGGCGCGCTCGTTGATCGCATTGATGACGACGGCCCGAACGCCAACTTTTTCTGCCACGTCGAGCGAACGCTGAAGTGCGAACGCCAAAAGACTACGACCGAGCCCCCGGCCCTGTGCTCGCTGGTCAACCGCGAGGCGACCAATCACGACGACGGGCACGTCCCGTGGTGCACCCTTTCCAATGTCAGCGGGAACTGCGTCCTTGTCCATGTCACCCGTTGCGAGGGAAACAAACCCGAGAACAACGTCGTCAACGACGGCTACGTATGTGCGGCTGAAGCCGCGCCTCTCGTTTTGTGTGGCGTAGTTCTTAAGCCAATCGTCGAGCGTGACATTTCCGCAATCGAAACTTTTGCGGTTGTGACCCGCAAGGGGCTCAATAATCAAGGCGTTCAGTCTTGCGGAACCAGCTTCATCAGTGCGGCAAGCTTGGGTTTGAACACCGCGGGCCGCTCGAGATAATCGATGAACTCGTTCCAGGCTTTCTCGCTGAGGCGGAAGCTGCGTTGATCAAGGATTGCGTTCTGAGCCGCCGCTGTGGCCGCGTCAAGCACGAACTCCGAGACGGACTTGTCTTGGAGTTCGGCGGCGGCCCGAATGAGGGCATCTTCGCGAGGTGTGGTTCTCATGTTTAGTCGCTCGGTGCGCGCCCCTGCGGAAACGGTTGACGCAGGCGGCGCTGTGGTGGCAGAGGCGGGAAGTAACTTTGCCATGGGGAATCCCTTCGAAACTGTACGTGGAAAAACGCGTGATGTTTGTACGTACGTTGTATGGAGATTGTACCGCAGTGCAAAGGGGCGTGCCCGAAGTTGTGCACACGCACAGCCTGGGCATACGGTTCTCCGATAATGGCTATCCGCCGACAGCTGCACCGATGCGCTCGGCCGAAGCCGTGAGCACGGCGGCGATGTGCGCCACATCAACCTCGCGCGGAAAGTAGAGCACGGCGAGGGCGGCCGGCTGATTGCCCGCGATCACGAGTGGAACGGCCACCGCGGCCACGCCGGGTAGCACCTCGTCTTGGCTGAACTCGAAGTCGCGCGGTGGGTAGGTGGCGGGGTCAACCTGTGAGCGCAATACGCGCCCGGGAGCACCGCGATCGATGGCGTGCCGGCTTCCCGGCTTGCGGGCCACGGTGGTTTCCGCCTTCTGTGGCTCCGCGGTGCTGAGCGTCACGGCCGATTCGCCGTCGAAGGTGACGAGCATGGCGGTCATCTCGAGTTCGGCGGCGATGGCGGCAAGCTCGGGAGCCGCAGCCTCTTGTAAGCCCTTCGCCACGGACCGCGCCAGCGTGGCGAGTTTGGTTCCGAGAACCAGGCCTCCGGACGCGTCGCGGTAGACGAAACCGCGCTGTTCGAGGGTCTTCACCAAGCGATACGCCATCGACCGGTGGATGCCCAACCGCGCACACAGCTCGGCAACGCTGAGTGGGGCATCCGATTCGCCAATGATCTCGAGCGCGGTGAGGCCGCGGGACAGGGTTTGCGAACCGGCGTCGCTCTTGTCTGTGCTCATGTCGCTGCGCTCATTCGTTTTGGCTCATGTTTCTGGTCTCGCCGCTTGCGCTCACTCCTGAGCGGCGGTAGCGTTGTTCTATATTTAGAATAGTGTCTCAACTATAGAGACGCAAGTGAGGGAGTTCTCGTGCAGTTTCACCAACGCGGCTACGTCTCGGCAGATCCTCGCCTGAAGGAGGCCGCGGGTTACGGCATCGACCGCCCCGACGAACTCCCCGATGAGATGGATGTGCTCGTGGTGGGCACCGGCCCCGCCGCCGTTGCCGTGATTGCGCAGCTGTCGCGCTTCCCCAGCATCAATGTTCGCGCCATCGAAAAGCGCGAGGGTCGGCTTGAGCAGGGTCAGGCCGACGGTATTGCGTCGCGCACGGTCGAGACGTTCGCCGCCTTCGGTTTCTCCAGCGAGATTCAAGACGAGTCGTACCGCAACGTGGAGATGAACACGTGGTCGCCCGACCCCGAAAACCCCCAGAACATCGTTCGCGTTGACCGCGTGCCGGATGACGCCAAGGGCTTGAGCGAGTGGCCGCACATCTACGTGAACCAGTCGCGCGTGCTCGACTACTTCTTGCGCGACGCCGAGCGGGCTCCCGGCCGCGTCACGCCCAACTACGGTATCGAGTTCGTTGACCTCGCGATTCACCGCAGTCAGGAGTATCCCGTGGCGGCCACCGTTCGCTATGTTGCCGGGCCTCGCGCCGGCGAAGAGCGCACTGTTCGCGCCAAGTATGTGGTGGGCGGCGACGGTGCCCGCAGCCAGGTGCGCCACGCCATGGGCCTCAAGCTCGAAGGTGACGTGGCCCTGCACGCGTGGGGCGTGCTCGACCTGCTCGTGAACACCGACTTCCCCGACTACCAGGTCAAGTGCCTCATCCAGTCACACGACCAGGGCAGTATCCTGCTCATCCCCCGCGAGGGCGGCTACCTCTCGCGCCTCTACGTTGACCTCGGCGAGACCGACGAAGACGACGGCGGCAAGGTGCGCGACACCCCGCAACAGGCCATCATCGATCGGGCCAACGAGATTCTGCACCCCTACACGCTCGACGTGAAGGGCGTGGCCTGGTGGTCGGTGTATGAAGTGGCCCACCGCCTCGCCGACGGATTCGACGACGTGCCCGATGACCAGCGGGGCACACTGCACCCCCGCGCCTTCATCATGGGTGACGCGTGCCACACGCACTCGGCCAAAGCCGGCCAGGGCATGAACGTGTCGATTCAAGACGGCTGGAACCTCGCGTGGAAGCTCGCCGCCGTGCTCGAGGGTCGCGCGCCCGCAACGCTGCTCGACACCTATTCGTCGGAACGCAAGGTAATTGCCAAGAACCTGATCGACTTCGACAAAGAATGGTCGACCCTCGTGGCCAAGCCCGTCGACGAGTGGGACGACCCGTCCGGCCTCGCCAAGTTCTACGACGACACCTTCGAGTTCCCCATGGGGTACATGACCCAGTACCCCGAGAACCAGATCACCACCGGCATGCAGCACCAGGCGCTCGCCAAGGGGCTGCCCATCGGCAAGGCGTTCAAGTCGGCCGAGGTAATTCGTCGCGCAGACGTGCGCTGGCGTCACATCGGCCACCTGCACGAGGCCGACGGTCGCTGGCGTGTGTATGTGTTTGCCGACGCTGCCGCACCGGCGCTCACCGGCACTCCCACCGCCGAGTTCGCCAACTGGTGGCAGAACGACCCGGCGTCACCGTACGTGCTGTACACACCCGACGGCGGCGACACGGATGCCACCTTCGACACCAAGGTGATCTACCAGCAGGACTACACCGAGGTTGAGCCCGGGCCTGTGCCCGACGTGTTCAAGCCCGTGAAGGTTCCGCTGGGACTCATCGACGTGAACCAGATTTTCTGTGCCGGACACGGCCGCGACATTTTCCGCGAACGCGAGATCTCACGCGATGGAGCCATCGTTGTGGTGCGACCCGACCAGTACGTGGCCGGCATCTTCCCGCTGGATGCCCACGCCGAAGTGGCTGCGTTCTTCGCGCAGCACATGTTGCCGGTCAAGTAGCTTCGCAAAAGACGCGACTCAACAACCCGGCGCGTAATAGATTCGCTTCAGACGCTGAGACCCGGAGGCACCGTGAAGATATTCGACGTTCGTGATGTTCCTTTAGCAACGGATGCCCAACTCGCCGTTGTCGACAACCCCCGCCATCGGCACATCCTGAAGAACTTCCGTCGCCACGGGATTCTCGAGGTGTCTGGCCTGTGGCCGCAAATTCTCGATCCGATCATGACCGTCGAGCACCCGCTCTACAAGATGTTCGAGGGCGGGCGCTACCACGTCTTCGACGGCATGGATCAGGTTCGCGGGTTCTACTCAATGATTACCGACGGCGAAGTGAACGTCTTCGGCCCCATCGAGGAGCACGTCGCCGTGAGCGACCACGGCATTTTTACCGAGGCCATCTTTGCCCGCGTGGTGCGTGGTGACTCGCCCTTCCTGACCCCAGAGGACGGCGTCGACGCTGACGGCATTTACCAAATCACCAACCACATCGCTATGGCGTGGCCCTACGAAAAAGGCCGCCTCCAGGGCGAACACGTCTGGGAAAACAACCTGAGCCGTAAGGTTCACGAGGTGGGCGACGAGAGTTACCTGATCAGCCCCGAGCAGGCACGTGAGCGGTTGGCTCCCCTGCTGGCGCAGAGCCCGCTCGACGAAATCGTCGAAGGGCTAAAACTTTTTGCCGACGACTAGCCGGGACGCCGTTCGATTCGCTAGCTCCTGAGCGAGCGCTCGTGGGCCCCACGCAGTTCGGCGTGACGGGCATCCACAACGGGCCAGGTTTCGGGGTGCGTGACGATGAATTTCTCGCCGGTGCGCATGGCGTGGATGACCATCGCGGCCACCTCGTCGGGCTCGAGCCGCGTGAGGGGCGGAACGAAGTCCGCGCTGTTCGGCGAGTTCTTGTTGAACCCGGGGCGCTTGCGCGAGTTCTCATCGATGGCGGTGCGCACGGGTGCTGGCAGCAGGATCGAGAACCCGATGGGGGAATCGGCAAGCTCGGCGGCCAGCGCCTCGGTGAGGGCGTTCATGGCTGCCTTCGATGCGGCGTAAGCGGTTCCTCCCGGTGCGGCGAGGAACCCGGCCAGTGACGACACGTTCACGATGTAGCCACCGGTGGGGTTGTGCTTCAGCAGGGGCACGAACGACTTGAGGCCGTGGAGCACGCCCCAGAAGTTGACGTCGAACACCCAGTGGAAGTCTTCGATGCTGAGGTCGTCAAACGGTGCGAGTGCGCCGAGGCCGGCGTTGTTCACCAGGATGTCGACCTTGCCAAAGTCTTTCTCGACGCGGTCGGCGAGGGCCTGCACGGCGGCGGCATCGCGCACGTCGGCGACAATCGGCGTCGCGCCAATCTCGGCTGCAGCCGCAGTGAGCGTTGTCTCGTTGGAGCCCGTCACGATGACCGTGGCGCCCTCGGCAATGAGGGCCTCGGCGATGCCCCGGCCAATGCCCGAGGATCCCCCAGTGACCACAGCCACGAGTCCGGTGAATTCGCTGATCTTTTTGTCGTTGCTCATGTGACTAGCAAAGCAGGTGCCGAGCCGGCGTGACTAGTTTTTGGGCGCACGGTGGTGGGAACAAATTCCGTGCCGTATTTCGCGTCTGCGCTGTTCTGGTGTTGTGCAATCACCTCGTGGTTGTCGATGGACCAGTCCGCGAGGGCCGTTACAGGAGCGATGAGCGTCACGCCCATCGGCGTGAGCTCATATTCGACGCGAGGAGGCACCTCGGCAAATACGGTGCGGCGCACGATCCCATCTCGCTCGAGCTTTCTCAGCGTCACCGTGAGCATGCGTTGCGAAATACCCACCACTCCGTTCTGCAGGGCTGAAAACCTTTGGGGTCCGGCACTCAGAATCACAATCACCACAAGTGTCCATTTATCGCCCAAGCGACCAAAAGTTTCGCGAATCACATCGCAGTGTTCGCTATAGGTGTACCGACTCTTAGGTGTCGCCATGGCTTACCTCCGTGTTCCTCAGTGAGAAAAATGTGCCTTTTGTAAACAATTTTGTAGTTACTCATAATGATGTCACGCACTATTCATAACCAACCTACACACGGGAGAAACAATGAAACTTTCCGCCAGCGAATCCCTTCGCGCACCGGCAAAAATCGGAGCGTGGCTTTTTCTGCTCTGGAGTGTCCTTCACATCTATGTCGGCGTCACCGGCGCACTGCAGTTTTTCCTCAACGACATCACGGCCCAATGGACCACGTTGATCGGTGGCGTCAATGCGCCCGTCGCTGAATTTCAATTTCCCACCGATGCGCTGACCGCAAATGCGCAGTCGCACCTCATCCTGAACTTCTGCCTCGACGTCGGCGGATACGGCGTCCTCGGCATCTTCGTCGCCTGGCTGATCTGGCGCCGCGCTTCGTGGACTGGCTACTGGATTGGTGTTGTCGTTATTGGCATCGCGGACCTGAGTTTTCTCTTCGCACTGGTCACGAGTGGCGTCATCGTGGCAAATGTGGCAACCATTGCCGGGCCCATCATCTGGTTTGTCGCCGTGGCGTTGACCCCATTTGGCCTGCCCGCAAAAACACGGTCGTAACCCCAGCGGGTCCCTGACGGCAAAGCGATGCTTTGCCCAAAGTCAGGGGCCCAAGAACTGAAGTTCGAATCCCACAAATTCATTCCACCAATAAAGAAAGCCCCCGCGAACAAGCGAGGGCTTTCTTTATTGGTGACCCCAGCGGGATTCGAACCCGCGTTACCGCCGTGAGAGGGCGGCGTACTAGGCCGCTATACGATGGGGCCAGCGACGTAACGATTATGCCATGCGGGCGATAAGTGGGCATAATCCGGGCTCTGTTCAGCGGGTTTCGATACGCCACTTCGTGGCTACTCAACCAGCGACCGAGGTTATATGAGCACGCGGGCAGCGGCCGGCACAACCTCCACGTCGATCGGCAACGACCACAGTCGCTCACCGTCGGCATAGGCCACGATGTCGGGGACATCCACCGTCACGCGCTTGCCTTGCTGAAAACTCACCTCGGGCTCGCCCACGTGCGTGCCAGAAAACACCCGCGGATACAGCCACAGAAACCGCCGCCGCGTCACAGGCGCAAGCACAAACACATCCAATTTGCCGTCGGTGATTGACGCCTCGGGGGTCACGCGCATTCCGCCGCCCATCGACTCGCCGTTGGCCACCGAAATCAGAATGGCCTCGCGCTGGGTGGCCACGCCATCCACCGTAAGCGTGTAGGTGCGGGGTCGCAGGCGCAACAGCTCGCGCAGGATGGCCCAGGTGTAGCGGCTCTTGCCGCGCGGACGCGTCATGGTGTTGGCCCGCTCATTCACGATCGCGTCAAACCCCGCCGACAGGATGCACACAAACCACCGGTGCTCGCCATCCTTGCTGGCCCGAGCCAGGTCGATGATCTGCGGGCCGCGCTCAAGTGCTGCCAGAAAGTGCGCGACGGCGGCATCCGAATTCGCCAAGGGCAGACCGGTGAACCTCGCGAAGTCGTTTCCCGTGCCGGCCGGGATCACGCC
>CANFVD010000055.1 GCA_947450345.1 Actinomycetota bacterium | reverse complement strand
GTATGAATTCTTCCTCTTTTGGTATTTGCGCGTATAAATGCCGGCTTGTTAGCGTTTCACAGATCAGGGCCACAGGGCCTACGTGGAGGAACGGAGCGTGACCATCGATACCCGTCAACTTCGCTACTTCATCGCTGTGGCCGAGGAAACTCACTTTGGTCGCGCCGCCGAGCGCCTTCGCATGTCGCAACCTCCGCTCTCCCAGCAGATCAAGCAACTCGAGGTGTCACTCGGAACCTCCCTGCTCACGCGAAACACGCGGAGCGTCGACCTCACCCCTGCCGGCGCACTTCTGCTCAGCCGGGGGCGTCGGGTCATTGATGAGCTTGACTCCATTGAGGCCAACGTCAGGCGCGTGGGCGCCGGCTTGCAGGGCATTGTTCGGGTGGGCTTCACGGGAACGGCGACCTACGGAATCATGCCGCGCGTGGTGCGCCAGGCCAGCGAATCATTCGCCGGACTCGCTGTCGAGGTGAGCGGCGAGAAGCTGACCCCGAGTCTCATCGCGGGGCTCGAGTCGAACGCGATTGACATTGCCGTGTTGCGTCCACCCTTCGCGAGCGAGGACATCGATCACGTCGTCGTGGCCACCGAGCGGTTGGTGGCGGCCGTTCCCGCGGGCTCGCCGTTGGCCCACTCTCGAGACCTCGTCATGGCGGATCTGGCCGACCAGGACTTTGTGGGCTACCCCACCAACTCAACCGTGGCGCAGACCATCGCCGCGAGCTGGCACCTCAGGGAGGTTCAGCCCGTATCGGTTCAAACCGCATCGGAGACGTCCACGCTTCTTTCTCTCGTCGCTGCGGGTATCGGAATTGCCCTGGTTCCCGAGTCGGCGACCTCCCTGAATATTGGCGGCACGAACTTCATTCCCGTGAGCGATGCCCCCAACGTTGATCTGGCCGTCGCGTGGCGCCGATCTGAAACGTCGCCCGCTATCCTCACCTTTCTGCCCTTCCTCGAAGCACTCATCACTAACGTCCCGGAGAGGGATTAATGAAGATCACCACCGTTGAAGCCATCCCCTATGAAATTGGGATGCGCAAACCGTTGATCTTTGCCAGCGGCCAGATGACGAAGGCCGACCACGTCCTCGTGCGCATCACCACAGACGACGGCATCGTGGGCATCGCTGACGTTCCTCCGCGTCCGTACACCTATGGTGAGACTCAAGGCTCCGTGGTCGCCGTCATCGAGACACTCTTTGCGCCGCTGCTGATCGGCGCCGACCCCTTTGCGCGAAACGTGATCGGCGCAGGTCTGGCTCGCACCGTGGGCAACTACACCGCAAAGGGCGCCGTCGATATCGCCCTCTGGGACATCATCGGCAAGTCGGTTGGCAAGTCGGTACACCAGTTGCTGGGTGGCTTCACTCCGTCGGTGCGCGTTTCCCACATGGTGGGTTTTGCGCCGGCACAGGAGATGGTGGACGAGGCGCTGATTTATCGCGAGAAGTACGGAATCACGTCGTTCAAAGTCAAGGTGGGACGACGCCCGGTGTCGCTCGACGTCGACGCGTGTATCGCGCTGCGCGAAGCACTCGGCCCCGAGACCGACCTCTACCTCGACGCCAACCGGGGCTGGAGCGCGAGCGAAGCGATGAGCGTTGCCCGTGCGTGCGCGGGGCTCAACATGCTATTCCTCGAAGAGCCGTGTGACGCGCACGAGCTTCTCGGTCGCAAGCGCCTCGTGACCGATTCGCCGCTGACCATCATGGCCGACGAGAGTGTGCCCTCGCTCGGTGATGTGGCGCGCGAGCTCACGAACGGCGGAGCCTCGGCCATCAGCATCAAGACCGCCCGAACGGGCTTCACGGAATCCCAGAAGATTCTCGGCCTGTGCGAGGGAATGGGCGTCGACGTGATCATGGGCAATCAGATCGATTCGATGTTGGGGTCGGCGGCGACGGTGGCCTTCGGCGCTGCTTTTCAGCACTCTTCCTACCGGGCTGCGGAGTTGTCGAACTTCATGGAGTTTGCCGATTTCCTCATCACCGAGCCACTGGTCATCGCAGACGGCCGTGTCGTTGCGCCACAGAACCCCGGCCTCGGCGTCACGCTCGACACCGACAAACTCGACGCCTACCGTATGGACAAGGAGTAACCGCGATGCTTTTCCTCGTCAACATGGTGGTAAACGTGCCACGCGATGTGCCCACCGATCAATGGGATGCACTCGTCGCGACCGAGAAGGCCTATGCGCAAGAACTGCAGCGCTCAGGCCAGTGGGCCCAACTGTGGCGCGTGGTCGGCCAGTACGCCAACTACTCCATCTTCGACGTCCCCGGAAATGACGAGCTGCACGAGCTCCTTGCGAGCCTGCCGCTCTTTCCCTACATGACCGTCACGGTCACCCCGCTTGCTGCGCATCCCTCGCGCATCTAAATCCACAATCACCACTCACAATCCACCAACGCAACTAAGGAGAAGAAATGACTGACGACAGTTACGCAGCAGAAACCGAGGCCAAGGCCGCGGCGTCGGGGGCAGCCGCCACCGAAGGGTTCTTGCAGCGCGCCACAAAGGCCAATGTCACCGTCGACACGGCCCGCATCAACCGCATTGCCACCAAGCTCGTCAAGGCTCTCAATGACGTGGCCGCCGAAGAAGAGGTGACGTACGACGAGTACAACATCTTCAAGGCGTGGCTCATCAAGATGGGCACCGACGGCGAATGGCCGCTGTTCCTCGATGTGTGGCTCGAGCACACTATTGAAACGGTGCACAACTCGAAGCGCCAGGGCAGCAAGGGAACCATTGAGGGTCCCTACTATGTGCCCAACGCACCTGAGGGCGCCTCGCCCGCAACCATTGCCATGCGGCCCGACGAACCGGGCACGCCGCTCAAGTTCCACGGCCAGGTGACGGCAGTAGGTGGTGCCCCCATCAAGAACGCGCAGATCGAACTGTGGCATGCGGACGACCTAGGCTTCTACTCGCAGTTTGCCCCGGGTCTGCCCGAGTGGAACCTGCGCGGCACGATCATCGCGGACGACCAGGGCAACTTCGAGATCAACACCATCCAGCCCGCGCCCTATCAAATCCCCACCGATGGTGCGTGCGGACAACTGATTGCCGCAGCCGGCTGGCACGCGTGGCGACCCGCTCACCTTCACCTCAAGGTGTCGGCTCCCGGTTTCCACCTCATCACCACGCAGCTGTACTTCGAGGGTGATGACCACATTGCCGACGACGTCGCGAGCGCAGTGAAGCCCGAGCTCGTGCTCAACCCCAACAAGATTGACGGGGGCAAGAACGCCGAAGTGCGCTACGACTTCGTGCTCGATCCGGCTTAGGTTCACGTGACGATTCTCAGTACAGACGAATAGCGGGGAATCACGAGTGCCCGTTGCCGCATGCGGTGACGGGCACTTTCCTCACCCTCTGATGGACATTTCGCCGTGCGATAGGCTGGAATTCAGAAGTGAGTGCACCCGCCAGAACTGGAGATTTCCGTATCGTGACCGATTCGACCATTGTCTACACGCACACCGATGAAGCTCCGGCGCTGGCCACCGCTTCGTTTCTGCCCATCGTGCAGGCATTCGCCTCGGCCGCGAACGTGTCCATCGAAACCCGCGATATTTCGCTGGCCGGCCGCATCCTGTCGGCCTTCCCTGAGCGGCTGACTCCGGATCAGCGCGTGCCGGACGCGCTGAAGGAACTCGGTGACCTGGCCAAGACGCCCGGCGCCAACATCATCAAACTGCCCAACATTTCGGCTTCGATCCCGCAGCTCAAGGGCGCCATTGCCGAACTGCAGTCGCAGGGCTTCGACGTGCCGGACTTCCCCGACGAAGCCACCACCGACGACGAGCGGGATGCCCGCGCGCGCTACGACCGAATCAAGGGCAGCGCCGTCAACCCCGTGCTGCGGGAGGGAAATAGCGATCGTCGCGCACCACTTTCGGTGAAGGCCTATGCCCGTAAGCACCCGCACGTGAACAAGCCGTTCCCCGCTGGCTCGAAGACACGCGTGGCAACAATGGGACACGACGATTTCTTCTCAAACGAGAAGTCCGTGGTGATGGCCGCAGACGACAGCCTGACCATTCGCCACACGGCAACCGGCGGCACAGAGACAGTCCTGAAGTCCGGTCTCACCGTGCTCGAGGGCGAGATCGTGGATGCCACGTTCCTGTCGGTTTCTGCGCTCGATGAGTTCCTTGCCGAGACGTTGGCCCAGGCAAAAGCAGACAACGTGCTTTATTCCGTGCACCTCAAAGCGACGATGATGAAGGTCAGCGACCCCATCATCTTTGGTCACGTCGTCAAGACATTCTTTGACAGCGTCTTCGCCACACACGGCGCCGCTCTCGAGGCCGCGGGACTCACGCCGAACGACGGGCTGGGCTCAATCCTGGCCGGCCTCACCGAGGTTGCCGGAGGAGACACCATTGCGGCAGCCTTCTCCGCCGCCATCGCCGCGGGTCCGCGCCTGAGTTACACCAACAGCGACAAGGGCATCACCAACCTGCACGTGCCGTCGGACGTGATTGTCGACGCCTCCATGCCGGCCCTTGTCCGTAACGGCGGCAAGCTCTGGGGCGTCGACGGCGGCGAAGACGACACCATTGCCGTCATTCCCGACTCGTCCTATGCGGGCGTGTACCAGGCCACCATCGACGATGTGATCGCTAACGGTCCGCTTGACCCGGCCACCATCGGCACCGTTCCCAACGTTGGTCTCATGGCGCAGGCGGCCGAAGAATACGGCAGTCACGACAAGACATTCGAGATGGCTGCGGCCGGACGGGTGGATGTTCTGAACGCCGCTGGCGAGGTTCTCATGTCGCACGAGGTCGGCAAGGGTGACATTTGGCGTGGCACTCAGACCAAAGACATTCCCATCCGCGACTGGGTCAAACTGGCCGTCTCTCGGGCGCGCGCCACGGGATCGCCTGCCGTGTTCTGGCTCGACGAACGCCGAGCGCACGATGCGCAAATCATCGCCAAGGTGAAGCACTACCTCACCGAACACGACACCACGGGACTCACGATCGAAATCCTGGAGCCGGCCGCGGCGACCCTGTACTCGTTGGCCCGAATCCGCAAGGGCGAAGAGACCATCTCGGTGACCGGCAACGTCCTGCGTGATTATCTGACCGACCTCTTCCCCATCCTGGAGGTGGGCACGAGCGCCAAGATGCTCTCCATCGTCCCGCTGCTGGCCGGTGGCGGCCTCTTTGAGACGGGCGCCGGCGGTTCAGCGCCCAAGCACGTGCAGCAACTCGTTGAGGAGAACTTCTTGCGCTGGGATTCGCTCGGCGAATTCTTCGCCATTGCCGCGTCACTTGAGCACCTGGCTCAGACGACCGGCAACACGAAGGCTCAGGTCTTGGCCGACACGCTCGACCGCGCGACGGGAATGTTCCTCGAGAACGATCGCTCGCCGGGTCGGAAGGTTGGCACCATCGACAACCGCGGCAGTCACTTTTACCTCGGGCTTTATTGGGCTCAGGAACTCGCGACGCAGACCGACGATGCTGCCCTAGCAGCAACGTTCGCACCGCTCGCCGCCGCACTCGGTGCCGGCGAGGAGCAGATTGTTGCCGAACTCATCGCTGTTCAGGGCAAGCCCGTCGACATCGGCGGCTATTACCACCCCAACGTTGAGCTTGTGGAGGCGGCCATGCGCCCGTCCCCAACGCTTAACGCAGCGATAAGTTCTCTCGACTAGGAACACATGAACAGAGCCGGGGTGTCAACGCGACGGGCTGTCGTGGCCGCGGCCCTTGTGGCGGGGATTCTCGGCTCCGCTCTGCCAAGTGCACAGGCAACGACACCAGCGCCCGTGACGCTCCGGCAGGTTGCTCACGTCGAGAATCCGTTGCGCCAGGGCGATAGCCACTACTTTGTGAACACCGACTTGGCATTCAGTGGTGACTATGCGGTTATCGGCAACTACGACGGCTTTAGCGTCTGGGATATCTCACAGCCCGAAAAACTAACACTCGCGAGTGTGGTCCAGTGTGCGGGTGGACAGGGGGACGTCTCGGTCGCGGGTAATCTTGTCGTTCTGTCAGTAGATGACACGATGTCTTCGGATCGATGTGACGCGGAACGTGTTCCTGAAACCCAAGAAAACTGGGAGGGCATCCGTATCTTTGATATCAGCGACCCGACTCATCCGGCCTACGTGAAGAGCATCCAGACGAGATGCGGGTCGCATACGAACACCATTGTGCCGACGACCGACGACACCGTCGCCCTCGTCTACGTGGACGCCTACAGCCGTGGCCCGTCTCTCCACTGCACTGGCATAAACCCCCTTCAGATTGTGCGCGTACCCCTGACCAGCCCTGAGGATGCCGCGGTTGTCGCGGAAGTTGATCTTTTTGCCGGTCGAGATACCTTCACAAGTGATGACTGGGTTCCGGGAGGTGCGCAAACGCGCGATACAACAGGGTGTCACGACATCACGGTTTTTGGTAACCGAGCGGTCGCTGCGTGCCGCGGAGACGGCCTTCTCTTGGATATCAGCGACCCACGCGCTCCGATAGTTCTGGACCAGGTGCGTGACCCCGAGATGAGTTTTTGGCATTCGAGCATCTTCAGCAATGACGGGTCGATCGTCGTCTTTCAGGACGAGATGGGTGACGGCATGATAAACGTGTGCACGGAGGCTGTGGGTCCCACCCGCGGTGCAGACTCATTTTGGAAGATCAACGGCAACAAGTTGGAACACATCGGCTATTTCAAGATTCCACGCTTCCCCTCCCAAAACGAACGCTGCACCGCCCATAACGGCGGACTGATTCCTGTTCCGGGAAAAAACATCCTTGTTCAGGCATGGTACGACGCCGGGATTTCTGTGCTCGACTTCACCGATCCGTCAACGGCAACAGAGATTGCTTCTTACGATCCTGAGCCCGACGCCAATCGTCACGAGTCGTTTTCCGGCTACTGGTCGGCCTATTACTACAACGGTTACATCTACGCGAGTAACACGTGGGAAGGCCTCGACGTCTTCGCACTCGAGGGTGATGAGTTTGCGGACGCAGACCGATATGTATCCTCGTCACTAAACCCGCAGACGCAACCGAAATACGAGTGGGTCTGGAATCAGGCCCCCATTTTCCCCTCAGACAGGTCCCAGCTTCCCCTCCTCAGGGTGTCGCCCGCGCAGAGAGTCGTGGTTAGCGCGGAGAGCGCCAAGAAGGAGCCGTGGTTCACGTTTACCGTGAGCGCGCCCGACGGTACCTTCTCGCCCGACAGCCATGTCGATGTATGGTTGGCGCACTCGACGGAGCCACTGGCCCATGGCATGAGTAATGCCAAGGGTGGATTGGCAGAACTGACGCTTCGCGTTCCCAACCCGACACAAGTGGGCACCATAGAGCTCATTGCCCACGGCGATTCGTCACGAGTTGCCCTGGCCTGGGTCGACATTCCCGTCGTCGCAGACTGGTGGGCAGATCTCCTGGGGTACTGGGTCTGGGGCCTCGGGTTCCTGATCCTCATCCTTCTGGGCAGTGCGTTCTTGGTGCTGACTATTCGCCAGAGACGGCGATCACGTGCGTGAAGGCGTGACGAGGCCAAGGATTCTCTGGTGGGCCGGGTTGGCGACACTTCTGGTGACCGTAATCGGAGTTGGCATCTTCTTCATGACCGCGGGGTCGCAAGCGGGTGAATCGGTCATCAGGCCCGGTGCTCCGGGTGGCAGCACCGCAACGGCGAGGCCACAACTCCCCTTGATTTCAGAGGCTGATGTTGAATTTGTGTCGGGAATGATTCCGCACCACGAACAGGCTATTGTCATGATCGATTTGTTGGAGGCGAGAGCTCCCGGCGATGTGACTCTTGCGATGGCGCAACGCATGCGCGATTCCCAGACCGGTGAACTCGAGCTGATGCGTGAGTGGCAGGCAGGGCACTCGGAGCTCTTTCACGGCGCCACTCACGTTCACGCACTGGGCGCGGCGACGCAGGCGGAGCTTGACGAATTAGCCAGCTTGTCAGGGGTGGATGCTGAAATCAGCTTTCTCACGCTCATGATTCAACATCATCGAGGAGCACTCGAGATGGCAACGACGCGACTTCGTGTCGCTGGCGACGGGCTTATTACTGACTACGCGCGAAACACTTTCGTCGAGCAGTCTGTCGAAATTTCCCGCATGCAGGAACGCTTGAACGAGCTCGCAACGGGCCGATCGGGATAGTGGTCCAATCAGGCAATGCGCGGGGGCCTGCCAACCTTAACACTCGCACTGAGGCTGGGTTAGGCAAGCGAATCACGCCAGGCGCGGTGCAACGTGGCAAACGTGCCCGTGCCGGCGATCAGGTCTGCCGGCGTTCCGTCTTCAACGATGCGCCCGTGTTCCATCACGAGCACGCGGTCGGCAATCGCGACGGTCGACAGACGGTGCGCGATGATGATGGCCGTGCGGTCGGCGAGCAGCGTCTGCAAACCCCGTTGAACGAGTCGCTCACTGGGAATGTCGAGAGACGCAGTGGCCTCGTCAAGAATGAGCACCGCGGGGTTGGCAAGGAACGCGCGGGCAAAGGACAGCAGTTGGCGCTGCCCGGAGGAGAGTCGTCCACCGCGCTTGTTGACATCGGTGTCGTAGCCCTCGGGCAGCGAAAGAATGAAATCGTGAGCGCCCACGGCTCGCGTGGCCGCCTCGATTTCCGCCTGCGTAGCATCCGGACGGCCGATGCGCAGATTCTCGCTCACCGAACCGGAGAACAGATACGCCTCTTGGGTCACCATCACCACGGCTCGCCGCAGGTCTTCGTTGGACACGTCACGGAGACTGATGCCGTCCAGGCTGACCGTTCCCGCACTGGGATCGTAAAAGCGCGCGAGAAGTTTGGCGAGCGTTGACTTGCCGGCGCCGGTGGTGCCCACCAGCGCCACCGTCTGCCCGGCCGGGATGTGCAGGTCGAAATTCGGCAAGACGGGGCGATCGGGCACATAGCTGAACGAGACCTC
>CANFVD010000054.1 GCA_947450345.1 Actinomycetota bacterium | reverse complement strand
CAGGGGCTCGCGTTCGTGCACCAAGACTTGGGACTTGTCCCCGACCTCACGGTGCGGGAGAACGTCCGCGTGGGGCGCCACGCAACTTTTGGCTTCACGGGCATGATCAACAAGAAGAAGGACGCCCGCGCAACGCGCGAAGCTTTTGATTTCCTTGGCGTCGATATCAAGCCAGAAACGAACCTTGCCGACCTCGTGCCCAGTGAGCGCGTGGCCGTTGCTATCGCTCGGGCGCTGCAGGAGCGCAACCTGGGAAGTGGCGTCATCGTCTTCGACGAGTCTTCTCGGGCAATCCCGCCGGATGCTCTCGAAGAGTTCTACGGGCACATTCGACTCCTGGCCAGCCAGGGCACGTCGGTCCTCTTTGTCAGTCACAACCTCCGCGAAGTTCTCAAGATTGCTGACCGCGTCACGGTGCTCCGCAACGGAAGCGTTGTGGAGATGGGCGCTCCCACATCGGACCTCGACGAAGCCGGCATCACGCGACTGGTACTGGGTAAAGACGGGGAGCTCGGTGACTACGTTCGTTCGATGCCGAGCGAGATCCGCGAAGGCGGATTTACGCTCACGAACGTCGCCGGCGGTCGCGCGTTCGGCCTGAGCAACACCATTCGCCGCGGAGAGGTTGTTGGCTACACGGGAAACGTGGATTCGGGTTTCTCGTCGGTCGGCCCGCTCATCGCCGGAGTTCACCCCGGCGGCGGCGAGATCTACGTGGACGGCAAGAAGATCAAGCGCCCCAAGCACAGTTCGTTACCAATGGTTCGTGCGGGCGTTGCCTTCATTCCCCAGGATCGCCACTACTTGGGGTTAGCCACCGAGTTGACCGTTCAAGAAAATGTGACCCTGCCCCATCTGCGAACAAAGGGCAAGCCGTGGTGGACAGGTCTCGCTTGGCAGCGCCGCGAAACTGAAACCGTCTTGGCAAAGTACGAGGTCACCCCGCCCGACCGCAAGGCCGCCGTCTCCACCTTCAGTGGTGGTAATCAGCAGAAGGTTCTGATGGGCAAATGGCTCCTCGAGCAGCCCGCGGTGCTGATTCTGGATGACCCCACCCAGGCCGTAGACGTGGGCGCACGTTCGGCGGTACTCCGCGCCGCCCGACAGGCCGCGGTCGACGGAAGTGCCGTGGTGTTGTGTTCCGCCGAGGTCGACGACCTCGCCGCCATCTGCGACCGGATTCACATCATGGAGGGCGGCATCGTCGTCCGCACTCTTCAACAACCCATGACGGCCGACGACATCCTGGCCGCCACGTACGACAAAGCCAAAGGAAGCATCACATGAGTAATTCACCTGTGACGGAGAAGCGTGAGTCAGTCCCGTGGAAAGTCACCCGTTACGCACTGACGCGTTACAGCCTGATCATTCTGTGGGTAGTGATGCTCGTGGTTCTGGTCATTGCCATTCCTGACGGCGTCAACCCGCTCATCGCGCTGCGCGCCGTCTTGGGGCAAATCTCGCCCATCATCTTCCTCGGCTTGGCCGTGGTCATCACCATGGCCGTGGGCGAGTTTGACCTGTCCTTTGCGGCCATCTTCGGATTTACCGCCGTGGCGATTCCCGCGCTCAACGTCCTCTATGGTTGGCCCATCTGGCTCGCAATCCTCACCGGCTTCGCCATGGCACTCGTGTGGGGGCTTATCAACGGGTTGCTCATCGTCAAGGTGGGCATCAGCTCGGTGGTCGTCACGCTCGGAACGGCGAGCGTGGCCGCGGGCATCGGCTTGTTGGTCTCGCAGGAGACAACCGTGAGTGGCATCGACCCGCTGCTGGGCGCCATTGCCAACACGCGTTTCCTCGAACTTCCGCTGCTCTTTTGGTACGGAATCATCTTGGTGGCCATCGTCGCGTACATCATGTCGGCGACCCCACTCGGCCGGAGCATGCTCTTTGTGGGATCGAATCCTGCTGTGGCCAAGCTGGCCGGAATCTCGGTTACGAGCGTTCGCATTGGTGCCTACCTTGCTTCCGCAGCACTCTGTGGTTTTGCCGGCGTGATGTTGTCACTGTCGCTCGGCGGCTTCAATCCGATTTCGGCGGCCACCAACCTCATGCCCACGTTTGCGGCCGTATTCCTGGGCACGGTCGCCGTCATTCCCGGCCGCTTCAATCCCATCGGTATGGCCATCGCCGCGTACTTCCTGCTGACCGGAGTCTTTGGGCTTCAGTTGCTTGGATTCACCGGCTGGGTCGTTCAGGTGTTCTACGGCGTCGCTCTCGTGGTTGCCGTTACCGTGTCCCACCTCCTCCGTAAGCGAATCAAAACCTAGCGGTTTCGATTCATCCGTCTCACACCAAAAAAAGAAAGGGAGCAATCCTATGAAGAAATCAATGAAAGCTTTCGTCGGCCTCGTTGCCGTCGCGAGCGTCGTGGCCCTCGCGGGCTGTAGCAGTAACGGTGGTGGCGGCGGTTCCACCGACATCACCGACAAGAACGCTATTGCTGCCGGCGAAGCAATTCTGGCCATTCAGCAGCCAATCGACGAGTGGACCGCCCCCGGCCCCGCTTTCGATGCCTCCAGTGTTGCCGGCAAGAACGTCTACCTCATCGTGCCCAGCATGAACATCCCGATCTTCCCGATCGTTGAGGCCGGTCTCCAGGCAGCATTCGGTGCCGTCAAGGCAACCGTGACCACGTGCGACACCAACAACG
This sequence comes from Actinomycetota bacterium, assembly GCA_947450345.1. GTDB lineage: Bacteria > Actinomycetota > Actinomycetes > Actinomycetales > Microbacteriaceae > UBA963. Next base: position 6,349 of record CANFVD010000054.1, on the reverse strand, counting down.
CCGACCCGGCAGCCCTGTCGTCGTGCCTCCAGCAGGCCATCGACTCGCAGGCCGGTGCCGTTGTTGTTGCCAGCCTTCCCTACGTCATGGCCCCCAACGCCTTCGACGCCGTTGCTGCTGCAGGAATCCCCATGGTTATGGGCATGCTCGGTGACTCGGCAATGCAGGGCGACTCGGCCGCGATGAGCGACCTCACAAAGGTCGGCTACTCCACGCCGAACTACATCCAGATGGCTGCATGGAACGCCATGGCTGTTATCCACGATTCCAACGCGAAGGCTAACGTGCTCGTGGTCAAGGCCACGGACACGCCGGACACCGCGGCATGGATTGACTACGGCGCACTGCCTACCTACGCGGACATGTGCCCCGACTGCAAGGTAACCACCATTGAGACCAACACCGGTGCCCTCGACAAGTTGCCGAGCCTCGTCAGCGCCAAGTTGGTGGCCGACCCCTCGATCAACTACATCCAGTCGGACTTCGACTCGCTCACGCAGGGCATCCTGCAGGGCATCCAGACCGCTGGTTCGTCGAACGTCAAGGTCGTCTCGATGGATGGTCAGCTCGACGTGCTTCAGGGCATGAAGTCGGGCAACGCCATGCTGGCTGACACGGGCTACAACCTGTTCGGCGCCGCGTGGTACATGGCTGACCAGGCCCTGCGCATGATGACCGGTGGATCGGCAGTGGAGAAGGAAGTATTCCCCTTCCGCCGCATGATCACCACCGAGAACGTGGGCACGCTCGAACTGACGGCCGAAGGCCAGCAGAGTGGCCTGTGGTACGGCAAGGCCGACTACATGGGCGGCTTCGCGCAGCTCTGGACCGGCAAGTAGTAACTCAGTAACACCTCGTGTGGGCGTCGGAGGCTTTTCAGGCGTCCGGCGCCCACACTCATCTCATCCTCACTTCGCGCAACGTGGTGTCATCTCAATGGACACCCGTCGATTACCTCGTAGGCTGGAACAATGGTTGGACTTCGCAAGGCTCAGAAAGAAATGACGCGTACGCTCCTCATCAACAAGGGGCTTGAACTCTTCAACGAACAGGGCTACTCGGCCACCACGGTTGACGACATCGCCGCGGGAGTCGGCACAACCCGCACCACCTTCTATCTGCACTTTCCTTCGAAGGCCGACCTGGTTCGTTCGCTCGTGTCGACGGCCGACGAGATGCTGACCAGCATTGATGACCCGGCCCTCCCGGAGGTCATCGCCTCAAACGACCGCGCCACCATCAAGATCTTCCTCGGACACAAGTTTGACCAGTGGGCTGATCTGAAGCCCTACATCACCGCTACCCACCAAGCTGCGGCCGTCGAACCCGACATCCAGTCGACCATCGATCAGTGGTTCGATCACGCCATTGATGAGATGACCGCGGGGCTCACGAAGGCGAACCGCTTTGAGCCGGACACGCGTCGCGTGCGTTGTGCGCTTGCGTTCGGCGAACTTGAATTTTTGTCCCGCCGCTGGATGCGCTTGGGCTGGACGGTTGACCGCGATGTGGCACTCGAGGCCATGGTCGATTCCTGGTGCCATCTGCTCACTGAAAAGTAGGGCCCCCGACCCTTGCCCTGCAACTGACATTGTGAAATAGTTGGCACACCAACTAATTTTGCGACGCACTTTGTGAAAGGTCGACAACGATGCAATTTCATACCGACGGTTACGTCATCGGCGATCCTCTTGTCGCACCAGCCCACCCCTCGGTGGCCACGCGCCCCGCGGAACTGCCCGACAAGGTAGATGTGCTGATTTCCGGCACCGGTCCGGCCGGGCTCTTGCTGGCGGCGCAGTTGGCAGCATTCCCCGGCATCTCGACGCGCATCGTCGAGAAGCGCTCGGGGCCGCTCGAGATTGGACAGGCCGACGGCATCGCCTGCAAGACCGTCGAAACCTTCGAGGCCTTCGGCTTCGCGGGTCGCATTGTCGAAGAGGCCTACTGGGTCAACGAGACTGTCTTTTGGCGACCAGATCCCGCGAACCGCGCCAACATCACGCGCACGGGCCGCATTCAGGACGTCGAAGATGACCTGTCGGAGTTTCCGCACATCATTGTGAATCAAGCTCGCGTGCACGACTACTTTCTCGAATTCATGGCCCGCTCTGCCAGCAAGCTCGAACCCGACTACGGCTACGAGATGCTCGGTGTGACTGTCGACACTGCGGGCGCGAACACGCATCCCGTGACCGCACGCCTGGCGGGCCCCGACGGAACCGAGCGGACGGTTCGGGCCAAGTACGTGGTGGGCACCGACGGAGCCAAGAGTGTGGTGCGGGAGTCCATCGGGCGCGAACTCGTTGGTGAGTTCCAAAACCATCGCTGGGGTGTACTTGACGTCTTGGCCAATACGTCGTTCCCTGACATTCGGCTCAAGTCGGCGATTCAGTCGGACAACGGATCGAATCTCCTGATCATTCCGCGCGAGGGTGGCCGCCTGGTCCGCCTGTATGTCGACCTCGGCGAAGTAGATCCTGAGAATCGCGAAAAGGGACGCGACATGACGGCCGATGACGTCATCGACGTGGCGCGTCACGTTTTGCTTCCGTTCACGCTTGATGTGAAGAACGTGGCCTGGTTCTCCATCTACGAAGTGGGCCACCGCGTCACCGACGGATTCGATGATGTCCCGCACGACGAGCGTGAGTCCCGCACCCCGCGAGTCTTCATCTCGGGTGACGCCTGCCACACGCACAGTGCCAAGGCCGGGCAGGGCATGAACGTGTCGATGCAGGACACCTTTAATCTCGGTTGGAAACTGGCCGCCGTCCTCGAGGGCAGAAGCCCGGAGACCCTGCTGCACACGTATCACGGGGAGCGCCACCAGATCGCGCACGACCTCATCAACTACGACATGGCGTGGTCGAAGATCATGGGCTCGCCTCCCACGGACCCGAACAACCCGGACCAGGAGGGCGTCGACCCGAAAGCCCTGCAGGATGCCTTCATGCAGGGTGGTCGATTCACCGCGGGCATGGCCACGCAGTATCGCGAGTCTCTGTTGACCGGCAATAGTGTCAACCAAGGTCTGGCCACGGGGTATCCCGTGGGGCAGCGTTTCCACTCGGGTCCCGTCGTGCGACTCGCTGACGCCAAACCGATGCAGCTGGGGCATGTGGCGCGCGCCGACGGTCGCTGGCGCCTCTACGCCTTCGCCGACGCGAGCAATGGCGGGACCCACGCACCCCGCTTGCGTGCTCTCCTGGACTACCTCGATAGCGACCCGACTTCTCCGGTCAACAGGTTCACGGCCGTGGGCCAGGACCGTGACAGCGTCTTCGACATCCGCGCGATTTTTCCCGAGTACCACCGCGATCTCAGCATCGAGGACATGCCCGGCATCCTGCGGCCCGAAGTGGGCAGTCTCCGTCTCCGCGACTATGAGAAGGCGTTCACGTCTGACCACAAGCTGGGGGTCGACATCTTTGACCTCAGGGGTATCGATCGTCAGCAGGGCGCGGTCGTGGTCGTGCGCCCCGACCAATACGTGGCGCAGGTGTTGTCACTCGACGCGCGCGAAGAACTCGGGCAGTTCTTTAGTGGCTTTCTGATCGAGCAGGCCTGACACCCGTCAGGCGACCTCCCACCGTCACGCCTAGGCTTGAGCCATGAGCGAAGAAACCCGTGAGCCCCAGCGGCACACGGGTTTCTTATTGCGTCGCGCCCAACAAAGGCACGTGGCCGCGTGGCAAGCGGTGATTCCTGGAGATGTCACGAGCGTTCAGTACGGTGTCTTGGCCGTATTGGACCGTCGCCCGGGTCTGGCGCAGAAGGAGATTTGTGCCGAGCTCGACCTAGATCGCTCCACGGTGGCAGACATCTGCTCGCGCATGGAAAAAAACGGTCTGCTCACTCGCGTGGCGGCTCGCGATGACCGGCGACGCAATGTTCTTGATTTGACCCCCGAGGGAAGTCGGGAGCTCGCCCGACTCAGGCCCCTCGTCGACGCCGTTCAAGACCGGTTGACCGAACAGCTGTCCCGAGAAGAACTCGATCAGCTGAGAACCCTGCTGGGCAAAATTCTCCGCGACGATAAGTGATCTAGGCGCGCACGATGTCGAACACGGGCAGGTGATCCAACGCCAGGCTCGAGTTATTGATCTTGCGAACCGGCGTACCAATCGAGAAACTCTTGATGTTCTTGATCATCGACGCAATCACGCCATTGATCTGGAGTCGTGCCAGACCCTGACCCGCACACATGTGCGTTCCGTATCCGAACGACAGGTGGTCGACCGGGTTCCGCGTGATGTCGAAGACGTCGGGGTTCTCGTAGTGACGAGGATCACGATTACCGGCACCAAAGAGGATGGCGATGTGGGCGCCCTTGGGGACGGTAATTCCGTCAATGTCAACGTCGCGGGTTGCGCGGCGTCCCTGCGTAATCATGAGCGCGCTGTAGCGCAGGGTCTCATTCAGGGCCGACGTCGCCAACTCTGGGTCGTTGCGCAGCATCGCATACTGCTCTGGGTTCTCGCCCATGCGGTGAATGAAGTTACCGATCGTGGCGACCGTTGTGTCGAGACCGGCAGCTACGTACTGGTGGATGATGTGTGTGCAGCTGTCGGCAGGAATCTTGCCGTTCTTGGCCGACTCAAAGATGGCGTAACCCATGCTTCCCTCGGTCAGCATGTCTTGGGTCAACTGTGAGCACCATTCGTACAGCTGTCCGGCGATCGGGAAGTTCATGCCAGTCCGTGCGTTCATCGGGCCGAGGACGTTGAACGCAGCGGCACCCCAGTTGAGGATGTTTTCGCGCACGTAGGCGTCTTTCACGCCAATCACGTCAACGACGACCTGGAGCGGTAGCTCTGCGGCGAGATCGGTGATGGCATCAAACTCGCCGCGTTCTGCGCCGGCAACGACGAGGCGTTCCGCCTTCGCCTCGGTATCAAGCTTGATCTCTCGAAGCGCCTTGGGCGTGAGGTTCTCGGTCAGGGCACCGCGCAGAGCCGTGTGGAGCGGGGGATCGGTGGCCAGCGTGGTTCCGGTCAACGCCTCGTTCACGCCGTCATTGAAGCCAATCGCCTTTTCTGATGAGAACGTCTCCCAGTCGGTCAGGGCGTTCTTGATGACGTCATAGCGCGTCAGGGCCCAGACATCGCCCTCGGTCAGGTGCACGACGGCTGCCTGCTCGCGGAGCTTGGTGAACGTGGGGTAGGGGTCGCTCAGGTTGTCGTCGGACCACAGGTTAATGTCGGACGTTGCGGCTGTTGGGGACAAAAGAAAACCTCGTTCTTGTTCACGCGGGGGCTGCGTCGTCGCATCCCTCGGCTGTCGGTCGCGGCACAGGCAACACAATCTGCCCGGGCCTGTCTCTATTCAACGGGGTCTGAGGGAATTAGTCGAATGAATTCTATTTATAAAAGTTATGCATGGAGTGAATACCGCTCCTGAAGGGGACGAGCGGCCTCAAAAAGGGCGGCCTTGAGCCACGCCTTGAATTCGACGTCGGCAAGCCAGGGATTCCACACAAGGTCGACGCCGATTGTTTGAATCGGGAACGGAAATTCATACCGTTTCAGGTCGAGCATCCCCGAGAACTCCTCTGTTGCCTGCCAGCGGTGCAGGGCAATGCCGTGCGAACGTGCGACCAGATAGGGGATGAGGAGATAATCGGTCACTCTGAGGGAAACACGGTAATCAATACCCAGGTCATCGAGAACCACGTAAGCACCGAGTTTTCGCAGGGGATCCTCAAAGACGAGATGCGGCTCGGTCTCGATCAGAGTCCGCACGTTGGGCTGTGGGTCGATATCCGGTGACGTGATGACAATCCACCGGTCGTCGAACAATCTCTCACGCGGGTGAGGAGCGCTCAACGTTTCTGTAATCAGGACGGCGTCCACACCATCGTCGGTGAAAACCGTCGGCGCTGTCATGTTGCCGGTCTTAATCTTCAGCGTCATGCCGGGAGCTTGCTCGTTAAGGATGGCCATGAGGCGGGGGCCGAGAACCAAGGCCGTGCTCGTGGTCATGGCAATCGTGACGGTTCTTCCGTCTGTCGCCGCCTCAAAGGGGGTCGACCCCACGAGGGACGCCGTCTGATGCAGTACCTCTTTGAGTGGACCGAGCAGCTCGACGGCGCGGGGCGTCAGCTCGAATCCCGAGCCTTGACGCACGAGGAGTTCGTCGCCAAGCAACTGTCGAATCTTGCGAAGGGCGTGACTCATCGCCGGCTGCGACAGACCTACTCGGTCTGCTGCCGCCGTGACGGATCGCTCCTCCAGAAGGGCCACGAGCGGAACCAGCAGATTGAGGTTTACTGCGCCCAGCGAAATGAGGGCACTCTCCGGTGGCGTCCGAGGTTCATTCACTGGTGTCACGAGATTCTTCCGGCAGT
>CANFVD010000053.1 GCA_947450345.1 Actinomycetota bacterium | reverse complement strand
GAAGGATGTACAGCAGAATGCGCTGCTGGCGGAACGTGGGGCTGGCCTTTGTTGCCTCAGACATGTTCTTGGACACGATTTGCAACTGCGTGATGAACTGCGAGCCCGTCATGAGGACGACCATTACGGCGGCAATTATCATCACCGCGACCTGTTGCGGGTTGGCCTCCATCGCCTTCTGAAAACTACTGTGCAGGGGCGCAATTCCAAACAGGCTGGCGTTCGAGAACTGTTCGGCCAATTGCTGAGTCAAGACACCGACGCCGGTCTTGCCTGCTTGCGCGTCGTTCAGCACGGAGAAGAGTCCGAAGAAGATGGGCATCTGGAGCAACAGCGGCAAACACGAACTCATCGGGTTCGTACCGGCCTTCTTGTAGAGGGCCATGGTTTCGCGTGACATTGCCTCGCGCGAGAACTGGTCGCGCTTGCCCTTGTACTTGTCTTGGATCTTCTTGAGCTCGGGGGCGACTTCCAGCATCTTCCGCTGGCTTCGAATCTGCCGAACGAAAACAGGAATGAGGGCTGCGCGCACCACGACCACCAGTCCGACGATGGCCAATACCCACGTGATGCCCGCGGCCGGGTCGAGCCCCGTCGCCGTAAAGAGCCAATGGAAGGCGACGAGGATGAGTTCAATGACCCACTTGATGGGCCAAAGAATGGTTCCGATAATGTCCATGGTGAGGGTGACCTGAGCCGTTCTGTCGGTGACTAGGGGGAAACGAATCCTGACGGGTGCACGTGGAAGTGCTGGTGTCGGGGGAGCGGCACGTCATCTATGCCACCCGCCGCCCACGGATGACACCTCAACAGCCTACGCGCCGTAAGCCATGAGCCGATAACCAATCCTCGTTGTCCCACCGCAATCAGGCTGTAGTGCGAACAGCTGGGGTAGTAACGACAGACGTCCCCGTAGAGGGGAGAGATCGCAAATCGATAGGCCCGCAAGAGGGCGACGCCCGCGTTTCGAGGCGCGAGATATATCCAGACCCAGGGCTTAGCGAGCCGCACGTATGCCCGCCAATCCGGAGAGTGTGGCTTCCCGCAAATCCACCCACGGCGCGTCTGCGCTTGGCGGCAGGGCGCGCACCACGATGTCCGCTGACAGAGTGGGGAGGACCTCAGCAAGAATGTGCCGAAGTCTGCGACGCACACGGTTTCGAGCGGGGGCGTTACCGACGGACTTACTGACAACGACGGCAGCCCGTGGCTTTTCTGCGGGCACGGCGTAACACATCACCAACGGATGAGGAACCCTGTGACCGCGCCGAATGACGTGTCGAATCTCAGCCGAGGAGACGAGTCGCTGCGCCCGCGGCAACACGGGAACTGACCAGTTACGCGGAAAGTTCGGTACGACCCTTGCGGCGGCGAGCCGCGAGGATGGCACGGCCAGCACGAGTGCGCATACGGGCGCGGAAGCCGTGCGTCTTGGCGCGTCGGCGGTTGTTGGGCTGGAAGGTGCGCTTGGTCATGGTGAAACTCCGTCAATACCGGGAAGGCTCTTGGTCGGCGATGTCCACGCCAACGAAGTTAAAACTAGGCGAGAAGGGGGCACTCGGTCAAACTGGCGTTTTATCCACAGGTTAGACTTGCGGATATCCACAGGCTGAATTACGGTCTACTCTCGACATTCAGTAGAACTTTGGGGCTCCAATCCGGGTCCCGCCACACGGGGGCTTGACCGCCTTCACTCACTTTCTTGAGGGGCACCGCAATGGACGACGAAGCCATCCGGGACGCCTGGGGTCGCATACTCCAGAACCTGGCAGCAGACCCCGCCGTTACTCCGCCTCTCTATGGTTTCGCCAGTTTGGTCGAACCCAAAGGCGTGATGGGCGGAACTTTCTACCTTGAGGTTCCCAACGACTTCACTCGGAGCATGATCGAGGAACGTCTCCGGATACCCCTTCTGGCTGCCATAGCTGGACTTGACGAAGAGGTCGGCGTTGCCACCTTCGCGATTGTGGTCAACCCTGAAATCGCCGGCCAGACTCTTGTCGGCGCCCCGAGCGAACAAGACTTCCGCGATGTCATCACAGAGCCAACAATTATCGGCGTGCCCAATGAGCCCGAATCGAGACTCAACCCCAAATACACGTTTGACAGCTTTGTCATCGGGGGATCCAACCGGTTCGCACATGCGGCGGCGGTCGCCGTTGCCGAGGTTCCCGCCAAGGCCTATAACCCGCTGTTCATTTATGGCGAGAGCGGGCTAGGAAAAACGCACCTCCTGCACGCCATTGGGCACTACGCGCAAAGCTTGTTTCCGACGATCCGAGTGCGTTACGTCAGCTCGGAAGAGTTCACAAACGATTTCATCAACTCCATTGCCAATAACCGCGGCTCCGCCTTCCAGGCCCGGTATCGGAATATCGACATCCTGCTCATTGACGACATCCAGTTCCTTCAGGGTCGTGCCGAAACGCAAGAAGCGTTCTTCCATACGTTCAACACGCTTCACGACCACAACAAGCAAGTGGTGATCACAAGCGACCTGCCACCCAAACACCTCACGGGATTCGAAGATCGCATGGTGACCCGCTTTGAGTGGGGCTTGATCACGGATGTGCAAACGCCAGACCTCGAGACGCGCATCGCAATCCTTCGCAAGAAAGCTGAGAAGGAGCGTCTCAACGTTCCGCACGAAATCCTGGAATACATGGCCACAAAGGTCACGAGCAACATTCGTGAACTCGAGGGCACGCTGATTCGTGTAACCGCGTTTGCAAACCTCAATAAACAAGCCGTGGATATGGCCCTGGTACAAACAGTCCTCAAGGGCCTCATCTCATTAGATGACACCAACGTCGTCGCGCCCGTGGACATCATCAACATCACCGCGGATTACTTCAAGCTGAGTGTTGATGAACTCACTGGGTCATCACGGGCTCAGGCAATTGCTACGGCTCGACAGATATCCATGTACCTCTGCCGCGAAATGACCAACCTCTCCCTGCCAAAAATTGGGCAACTTTTTGGCGGGCGAGATCACACCACGGTCATGCACGCTTACAAGAAGATTGCCGAACTGATGAAGGAGCGGCGTTCCATCTATAACCAGGTAACTGACCTGACGACGCGGATCAAACAAAAGAGCGCCGAGGTGAGTTAACCCCTTGGGGATAACCCTGTGGATAATTGTGGACATTTGGGGCCGCCGCTGTGCATAAAAACCGCCGGTCTGTGCACATCCGCCAGATGAGCCGTTCGACCGGCCTGTTTATTGCCGCGGTCATCCACGAGTGATGAACAAGTTACATCTCTGTTCTTTCCTCAAATTGCGATAGAGCAGGGACGTTCTCCACACTATCCACAGACGTTAAGATCATTAATCTTTCTCTCTATTAAGAGTGATTCTCGATAACCTTCACGGGCGGCTAGAGAGAATATGCGGATGTCGTCACGAGGACTAGCATGGGATATCCCGCACCAGGAGAAAGACACATTGTGAAATTCGAAGTCAACCGCGACGTTTTTAGCGAAGCTGTTTCGTTTGCCGTGAAACTGCTGCCGAGCAAGTTCAATCATCCTGTGCTCGGTGGTGTTCTCATTGAGTCATCAGATTCGGGAATTGTGTTGTCGTCTTTCGATTACGAAGCCTCAGCAACAACCAAGATTGCGGCAAACGTCGAGGAGACCGGCCGCATGCTGGTTTCTGGCCGTCTCCTGGCGGATATCGCCAGCCGCCTGCCGGACGCGCCGGTAACCTTCTCAACCCAGGACTCTCGCGTTCTGATCAAATGCGGAAAAGCATCATTCACGTTGTTGTCTATGCCGCTCGAGGAGTATCCAGCGATCCCTGTCGTCACGGGCCGCTCGGGCAAAGTGCCGGCCGATGTTTTTGCTGACGCCGTGGGCCAAGTTGCGGTAGCGGCGTCGCGCGAAGACGTAACCCCCGTGATTACGGGAGTCCTTGTCGAAGTGGCAAATAATCAGATCAGTCTCATCGCAACCGATCGATACCGTGTCGCCGTTCGCACCATTGACTGGGATGGTTCCGATGGTGCAACCGACGTGACTGCACTCGTGCCCGTTCGCATTATTCACGAAGTGAGTAAAACGTTCGCGAACTCGGGGGCGATTACCATCACGTTCACCGCAGAGGGTGAGCGCGAACTCATTGCCTTCTCCGCTGATGACAAAACAGTCACGTCTGTTTTGATCAGAGGACAGTACCCACCCATTCGCCGGCTATTCCCCGAAACAGTCGAGAACTACGCCGTGGTCAACACCGCTGAGTTGGTGGAGGCCGTGCGCCGCGTGAAGCTCGTGCTTGAGCGGGATATTGCCATTCGCTTTACCTTCGGTAAAGACGGAGTAATGCTCGAAGGTCTGGGTGGGGACAAGGCCCAAGCGACGGAAAACGTTGACAGCACGCTCACGGGTAACGACATGACCGTCTCACTGAAACCCGACTTCTTACTCGATGGACTCAACGCTTTGCATTCGGAATTCGCGCGTTTAGGATTCACCATCTCCGAGGTAGGAAACCAGCCCAAGCCCGGACCAGTCCTCATCACTCGTCAGACCTCAGCAACCGATACTGACGCGGCGGGTTTCAAATACCTTCTGCAGCCCAATCTCTTAATGCGGTAGTTGTGTATCTTCAGCGATTAAGCCTTCGGGATTTTCGCAATTACGGTCAAGCCGACCTTGAGTTGCGCCCCGGCGTGACCGTGTTTGTGGGGCGCAACGGTCAAGGTAAAACCAACTTCGTCGAAGCGCTTTTCCTCCTGGCATCGGGAAAATCGCACAGGATTGCAACCAACACAGCGCTCATCAAGAAAGACGCCTCGTCCGGCATTGTGCGAGCGACTGTCGTTGCGCATGATCGCGCGCTCACGTGTGAGTGGGAACTCAATCGCGACAACCCCGACCGCTTGCAGCTCAACGGAAATGCTGCGAAAGCGGGAGACTTCGCCCGAAGCCTCAGTGTGGTCATGTTTGCCCCCGAAGATGTCTCTCTTGTCCGGGGTGAGCCAGCCCTGCGACGCACGCACATTGATGACGTGGCCAGTTGGCTGTTTCCGCGGCTGAGGGGAACTTTGGCCGACTACGAACGCACTCTCAAACAGCGCAACACCCTCTTGAAGTCATTGCGCGCCCATAGCCGCGCGACGGTAGACACAGGCACCTTGGATGTGTGGGACGAGAACGTGGTTAGGTTGGGCGCTGAAATCTTCGCCGCACGCACCGCGACGGTCACGCTTCTCGCGCCCTACGTCACAAGCCGATATCGCAGCATTGCCGGCGCGGAGCACGATCCCGAAATGCACGTCGCCTCGTCGGTCGAGAGTGTTGACCAAGACCCCGAAGATTACGCGCGACTCTTCGCTGAGCAGCTCGGGCTTAATCGGGCGGCCGACGTGGAGCGCGGACAAACTTCCGTGGGTCCCCATCGCGACGACATCACTTTCACGCTGAATGGACTGCCCGCTAAGGGTTATGCCAGCCACGGAGAAACCTGGTCTTTCGTCTTGGCTCTCCGGCTTGCCGAGTTGGACGTGAAGCGACGCGAAGGCCCAACGGGTGACCCCATTGTTATTTTGGATGATGTTTTCGCGGAGCTCGACGCCACGCGGCGCGAATTACTCTCACACAGCTTGCAGGGCGTGGAGCAAGTTCTTGTCACCGCCGCGGTTCGCGACGACGTACCGTCGTCAATGTCTGCGCACCTGACCATGATTAGTAGTGGGTCGATAGTTTCGGAGGGGGAGGAGTAGCGATGGCGCGGGATACTGCAGACGCCTCGTCCGCATCCGGTGAACTCTTCGACCGACTGCGGTCCCGGATGACCCTGTCGGCGGATACCCGCAAGCGCCGCGCGCGTCGCTCGGCAGAAGCCACGAGCGAACCCTTCGGTGGGGGTCGGGATCCGCGGGGGCTCGGAACGATTGTTGGCGAACTCACGACCGACCTCGGGTGGACGCCCTTCCTGACCGAATCAGATCTCCTGAGTGGCTGGCCCGAAATCGTTGGCCCCGATATTGCCGCACGCACGGCGCCGCAGGGACTTTCCGAAGGAACGCTGTTGGTGTTGTGCGAATCTACGGCCTGGGCGACCCAACTTCGATTGCTTTCCCCAGAGATCTTGACGCGTCTCGTGACCGCATTTCCGGACGCGCGAGTAAGCGCGCTTAGTTTTCGCGGACCCGATCAACCGTCCTGGAAACACGGCATTCGATCCGTACCCGGTCGCGGCCCGCGCGACACCTTCGGGTAGACCTCAGACGGCCGCTGTGCGGTCGCAGGGGGAACGCGCGGGGGTGCCCACGTCCCGGCAATTCACAGCCCGATTGGGTAGAATTTACCTAGGATTTAAACCGGTTTGGGAGTGCGTGACGTAGATGGCAACGGAGTCAAAAAAGTCCTCATCAGAGGGTGAATACGGAGCCAGCGACATTCAGGTTCTCGAAGGCCTGGAGGCGGTTCGCAAACGCCCCGGAATGTACATCGGATCCACGGGTCCCCGAGGTCTGCACCATCTCGTTTATGAGGTCGTCGACAACTCCGTGGACGAGGCCTTGGCGGGATACTGCACCGACATCCACATCTTTATGCAGGCCGACGGCTCCATCCGCGTTGTGGATAACGGTCGAGGAATCCCGGTCGACGAACACCCCGTTGAAAAGAAGTCCGCGGTTGAGGTTGTTCTTACGGTCTTGCACGCCGGCGGCAAGTTCGGCGGTGGCGGGTACTCCGTTTCCGGCGGACTTCACGGCGTCGGTATCTCGGTTGTCAACGCCCTGTCCATCAAGCTCGATGTTGAGGTTCGCCAGCAGGGCGCAATCTATACGCAGTCGTACGCCAACGGTGTGCCGCTGGCACCCCTCAAAAAGGGCGGCGCCACAACAGACACGGGAACCTCAGTGACTTTTTGGCCGAACGCCGAAATCTTTGAAACGGTTGAGTTCGACTTTGAAACCCTGCGTCAGCGTTTTCAGCAGATGGCGTTTCTCAACAAGGGCTTAAGCCTCACGGTCACTGATCAGCGCACCGGTGACAAGAATCAGGGCGGCGACGCCCCGGTCACGTACAAATTCGACCGCGGCCTCATGGATTACGTGGAGTACCTCAACAAGGCCAAGAAGGCCGACATCGTGAACGAAGAAATCATCTGCTTCGAATCGGAAGACACGGAGAAAAGCCTGTCGGTGGAAATCGCGATGCAGTGGACTACCGCTTACATCGAGAGCGTGCACACCTACGCGAACACCATCAACACTCACGAGGGCGGCACGCACGAAGAGGGCTTCCGCGCTGCACTCACCTCGCTCATCAACAAGTACGCGCGCGACAAGGGCATCCTTAAAGAAAAAGACGAAAACCTTTCGGGCGACGACGTGCGCGAGGGGCTGACCGCGGTGATCTCCATCAAGCTCGGCGAACCCCAGTTTGAAGGACAGACCAAAACCAAACTGGGAAACACCGAAGCAAAGAGTTTTGTGCAGAAAGTCACAAACGACAATCTCAACGATTGGTTCGAACGTAACCCGGTCGTGGCAAAGGACATCATCCGCAAAGCCATGCAGGCGGCGAGTGCCCGTTTGGCGGCGCGGAAAGCACGTGAAACGGCGAGGCGCAAAGGACTCCTTGAGGGCGGCGGCATGCCCGGAAAACTCAAAGATTGCCAGAGCAAAGATCCGTCGCTGTCTGAGGTGTTCCTGGTTGAGGGAGACTCCGCTGGCGGTTCGGCCGTCCAGGGCCGAAACCCCGAGACCCAGGCCATCCTGCCCCTGCGTGGCAAGATCCTCAATGTCGAAAAGGCCACCTCCGAGCGTATGTTTGCTAACGCCGAAGTGCAGGCCATGCTGACTGCCTTCGGAACGGGCGTGGGCGGTGACTTTGATGCCGACAAGGCGCGGTATCACAAGATTGTTCTCATGGCCGATGCCGACGTCGACGGTCAGCACATCACCACGCTTTTGCTCACGCTGATCTACCGACACCTACCCGGCCTCATCGAGCGCGGCTTTGTCTATTTGGCCCAACCCCCGCTCTACCGCATCAAGTGGTCGAACGCCGAGCATCAGTACGTCTACACCGACGCCGAACGCGACGCACTGCTCGAGGACGGTGCCAAGGCCGGCAAGCGCATGCCCAAAGACAACGGAATTCAGCGCTACAAGGGTCTTGGCGAGATGGACTACCGCGAACTGTGGGAAACCACGATGAATCCGGACACCCGCACCCTTCTGCAGGTAACCCTGGCTGACGCGGCCGCGGCGGACCTCATCTTCCACACTCTGATGGGCGACGACGTCGAAGCGCGACGAACCTTTATCCAACAGAACGCGAAGGACGTGCGTTTCCTTGACATCTAATGACGACGCCACAAACGTGACGGATCCCCAGACCGATCGAGTAAAACAGGTCGATCTGCAGCTGGAGATGCAACGCTCCTATCTCGACTACGCCATGAGCGTGATTGTGGGGCGCGCACTGCCGGAGGTTCGCGACGGTCTCAAGCCAGTGCATCGTCGAGTTATCTACGCCATGTTCGATGGCGGCTACCGTCCCGACAAGGCGTTTTCAAAGTGCGCACGTGTCGTTGGCGACGTGATGGGCCAGTTCCACCCGCACGGTGACTCAGCAATTTATGACGCCCTCGTGCGCCTCGTGCAACCGTGGAGCCTGCGATATCCGCTCGCACTCGGACAGGGCAACTTTGGATCGCCCGGAAACGACGGAGCGGCCGCTCCCCGATACACCGAGACAAAAATGGCGCCGCTCGCCCTCGAAATGGTGCGCGACATTGAAGAAGACACCGTCGATTTCCAAGACAATTACGACGGCCGTACGCAGGAGCCCACCATTCTGCCGGCTCGGTTTCCCAACCTTCTCGTTAACGGGTCCGTGGGCATCGCGGTCGGCATGGCCACCAACATCCCCCCACACAACCTTCGCGAGGTTGCGGATGCCGCGCTCTTTGCGCTGGCACACCCGGACGTTGTGGGAGAAGAACTTCTCACAGAGCTCATGGCGCGCGTTAAGGGGCCCGACTTTCCCACAGGAGCCCAGGTTCTTGGCACCAAGGG
>CANFVD010000052.1 GCA_947450345.1 Actinomycetota bacterium | reverse complement strand
GCCGTGAGGGTTGCCGCGGTGGGGACGATAAGCATTGGCGACGTGAGGTTCGCGGTGGGCGAAGCCCCGGCGGAGTCAGTGGGGCGAACTGCCGTGTTGTCGAGTCCGTTATCGACGGTCCACCGGTAGCACCGACCTCCGGTAAGTGCCATGCTCGGCGACGCGGTGGGGGTCGGGGAGGGTGATGCGGTACTTCCCACGCCACCGGCTTCGGTCTGCCACACGGTCCCACACGTGGAATCGGTCAGGGTGGTGAACTCGCGGGCGACGGTCGCCGCGGTGGAAATCGTGAGATTACTCTCCACATTCGCGACCACGGTGATGGTCGCCGCATTTGACGCCTGGGTAAGTGCGTAGCGGATGTAGACCACGCCAGAACCGCCGTCCGCGGCCTCGCCGTTTCCGCCGCCACCACCACCGGTGCCCGCTGTACCCGCGGTGGACGCCGCAGAGGTCATCGATCCGCCACCGCCACCACCGGCACCACCGGTTGATACGGGCGCGGCGCCGTTAGCACCGGTTCCCTTGCTGGCACCGGATCCGCCGCCGCCGCCGCCGAATGCTTCGGTGGTGCCCGACGTTTGCCACCGCGTGCCATCGCCACCGTTCTGGGGAAAGTTCGTTGTTGCCCCGTTCCAGACCCCACGACCGCCGTTAGCGCCATTGGCGCGTTGCGTCCCGCCCGAGGCCGTTCCCCCCGTGCCACCCACATTTCCCGTGCCGTTGCCCGCACAGTGGGTTCCGTTCCACGAGCAGTCCTTGCCGCCGCCGCCGGCATTCGCCGTCAGGGTGGTCGCGTTGTAGGTCACCACGGAGTTGTGCCCGGCGCTTCCTGCCCGAGAGCCTGAGGTTCCCTTGGCACCTCCGGCCCCAACCGTGATGGATGCCGATTGACCGCTCACGGCTTGCCAGGCCGACTGGAGAAGAGTGGCGCCACCGCCACCGCCGCCGCCGGCATCGAAGCCACCGCCACCGCCACCGCCCACGGCGAGCACTTCAAATTGCGTGACGCCCGTGGGTGCCGACCACGTGCACGTTCCATCACTCGAGGTGGGTGCCATGAACTTGGCAATTCGATAACCTTCGGACGTCGATTGCGAGTAAGTGCCCGAACTGCAGGATCCATCGTTGGTGGCACTCGATGGCGCCACGGCGCTTGCCGAGTTGATCGTCCACGAGACCTTCGTGGCGCATTCGTTCGCGCGCACAGTGTACGAGAACGTCCGGTCCACGGTGCGGTTCGTCGGCGAGGTGCTGTCGGTCAGTCGCAGGGTAAACGTGCCGGTTCCGGTTGTGGTTGTCGTTCCCGTCAGCAGTCCGCTCGAGCTGAGTGACAGTCCTGCGGGCAGGGTTCCCGATTGGGTGCTGAATCGAAAGGGCTGCACGCCCTCATCACCCTGCATCTGAATGCTCTGGGTCACGCCTGTTTGCACGCACAGCGTTGCGGGCGTTACCCAAACGGGGTCGGGGATGTCGCGAATCGACGAGACCGACGTGGACCAGATGTCGGTGTTCATGGTGCCGCCACCCGTACCAGCGACAAAACCGAATTTGAACGACTGAGCATCGTGCAACGTTTGGGGGAGCTCAAACGTTGCTGACGGGTTGACGCTTGACCAGTTGGTTGTGCCCGCGGTAGCGATGTACACCTTGCCCGTCCCATTGGGACGCGATCCACTCGTGTCGGTGGTGTCAATCGTGACACGCACGGAAGCTCCCGTGGCACTAAAGATTCCACTGGACGCAATGTCGACGCCGATGTTTCGCGACAACACGGTCCGATCGTTGGAGGTGCTTACCCGACAGAAGCCAGCCTGTCGAGAGGTGGTTTGGGGGCCGCGCACAATCAGGGAGCGGCGCGCGTACTGAGACGTACTCTGACTTGGATCGTTGCTGCAGCCGGACCCGCCGTAGGGCTGCTGATAAAAATTTCCGTAGGCATCGAAGCCGATACCGAGCAGGGCCCCGCTGAGTCCATTGACCGGACTTGCCGTGTTGAGCGCCGAATAACCCAGTGAACCACCGGGGGAGCCGAGTGATGCCGAACCCGTATCCGTATTGGCCCCATCCTTGAGATAGAAGGCGAAGCCGTCGGCTTGGCAACTATTTCCCGAGTTCGGCCCACCCGTCGAGGTGGCGTTGTAGTTGTCCGCCGGGCTGGTGGGGCAGCCGGTTCCGCCCGATCCGCTGACGGCGAGGTTGAACGAGATGTCGAGGCCCGACGATGTGGTCTGCGCCACGTCATAGAGGGCGTAGCCGGTGGCTCCACCCACCGATGTCGAGGTGAGGCGTAATCGGTCCACGTCGGCATCGGCGTCAGGCCCATCAACCATGGCTGGCAGGCTGTTGTCGGTGCTCGCGGTGTTTCCCGACACGCTCCAGTTGTTTGCGGTGGCCTGGGCGATGCCGTTTGTTGGGCCCGTGAACGCCGCAACGACAATCTGCGTGATACCGGTAGCTTGCGAGACCCCGAGGGCAACGACGGTCGACACCACGAGAGACACAGCCACGGCCGTGCTGACTCCGATTCGACCTGGCTTCGAGCGAAGGAAGGCGGGTAGGCGAACTCCCTTTCCCCCTGATGGGACGTGACTCGCGCGGCGCGGCTGACGCGAAGAACGACTCATGTGTAACAATGTAATATATTTCCGCACGCGGTTTGCATCGCCGCGTGGTGTGGATTTCCTGGGAAAGGTGGGCACGCGAATGACCGAGCCTGCCGGCACTCTTCCGCTCGAGGCCTACTTCTCCGGCACGGAAGCGCCCATTCGCTCCCGGCAACCCGCAAAGAACCGCACGCGCCGGCGAATTCTCGTGGCGCTCCTCGCGGTGTGTTTCATTCCCGCCGTCAACTCGGCCATGGCCGCGGATATCGCCCTCTCGCCCGCCGACATTGAGTTTGGCCAGGGATCTTCTGCTGTTGCCTCCTGTGACAACTCGGTCCAGATCGCCGTCAACAGTTCGTTCAGCAGCGCAAACAACTATTTCGGTCTCTCGAGCCTCGTGCTGTCGGCCCTCGACACGCACGCGTGCCTCGGCAAGACGGTTACGGTTCGCGCTTTCAACGGTGCGACAGAACTCAATCTTTCCGGCGGAACAGATCCCTTTCTTCGCTTTACCGTGACGCAGGACCAGGGGGCTTCGGCCACGCGAACCCTCACGGTGAGTGGCTCGGTTAACGCCGCAGATGTCACCAAGGTCACCGTTGAGACGACCGGATAAGCACACCGCCGACACGCCGAAACAATTCATTTGACATCGCTAAATTTAACTGTCTAGAATCGTGGCGTACCGCTAAAGCGCTTTCAGCAATGCTGGTGCGTCTTGCAACTTTTACCAACCGAACGAATACCAACCAAAAGAAAGGGTCCATGAACATGGCCAAGAAATCTGTCTACGTCGAGCAGGTTCACGCTCGCGAAGAAAAGGGTCGTAAGAAGTGGCCCCTCGTTGTTGCAGGTGTTGCGGTTCTCGCCGTAGCCGGTGGCATTGGTTCGACCTTCGCGGCGAACATCACGCTGAACGGCGATGCCGCTGTTGAGTTCGCCCAGGGTACTCAGGTCGTGAGTGCCTGTGACCCCACGATCTCGACGTCGCTGTCGAGCAAGGTTGTCTCCGGTGAGTTCTACGTGCAGGCTGTTGACGTTTCGGTTGACACCACCGCCTGTACTGGAGCGAACCTCGTTGTTCGCCTTGCCGACTCTTCCAACAACCTCCTCACCATTGGTAGCGGAAGCGACTTGATCTCCATCGACATCGACGCCGTCGTGGCGGCTAATGGCGACGAAGTCGATTTCACCTCAGGCACCGCGAGCGTGACCGACGGAGTGATCGTCATTACGCCGGGATCGAATGTAGCCGCGTCGAGCGTTGACAAGGTTCTCATCGAGACCAACTAGTAACTGACTCCCCATTCCGCATGGAATATCGGGTTCTCAAACCACGCGAGTCCGGCACGTCGAGTGCCGGACTCGTTGGTTTGCTTACGCCCGATCCTGACGCTGCAGCCAAGGCCGACGGCCACGTGCTGATCATGGTTCGTCAGCCGCGTTTGGGCGTTGACGCGTTTCACATCCACGGCGGACGCGTCGAACGAGTATTTTCTCCGGAGGAGTTTGTTTCCCTCCCACAGATGCAACGAGCCCCGGTTACGTCACCGGCAGCACGACGCTGGAGATTCGTCGGCTACGGTCTCTTGATTGCACTTCTTGCGCTTCTCTCGGCGTTTGGTATCGCGGGGGTCACGGGAGTCGTTTCCCTTCGCGTTGTGCTCACCGGATCGATGGTTCCCACAATCAACCCGGGTGATCTCATCATCACCGTCAATGACAACCTGGTCGAGCCCCACAAGGGTGACGTTGTCGTGTACACGGGTCGCACCTTCGAGGGCAAAGCAGTGGCACCGTTCGCCCACCGGATCATTGGGGGAGACGCCGAGACGGGGTGGATCGTTCAGGGTGACGCCAACCCCTTGCCGGACGTGCAGCACCCGCTGGCCGCCGACATCGAATCGGTTGTTGTGGGCGTTATCCCGGTCATTGGTAGATTTATCAACGTTCAGTTTCTGATCCTCGTGGTAGCACTCGGCTTTGGCGTGTGGCTCATCGTTGATGGACTGCGGAGGCGGACGTGAACCTAACACTGAAGCGGGCAGAGGGCGTGATGAACGAGACGCGGGACGGCAGCGAGCCCTTTGAGATTCGCGACACCGCCGAGCTCCCTGACGTGCCGTTCGTTCTTGATCTTCCCGACGGTCAAAAGCTTCTGGTGGGGGAACTCCCGCCGGGCACGGTGATTGAAGTGGCGTCATGGCGCGGTACCGATCGACCCGACAACCGCACGCTCCGGTTGGTGCTGGGCGTGAGTACTGAGGCGAATGACGAGACGAGCGAAATTCCCCAGCCCGAATACAGTCGGGGTCCCGGAAGTGAGGCGGCCCGCCGGGCGCGGGCAGCACGTCGCCGACAGCGGGCATGGATCGGCATTCTCGCTAGTTCTGTTGCCGTCATCCTCGGCGCGCTGGCGTTTTATCTGAGTCCGCTCGAGATAGTTCACCCGTCGTTGGGCTCGTCCGTTGGCTTCGGACCGGCGAACTCGGCACTTGTCGTCACAGGTCCGCCGGCTGAGGAATACAACACCGGACAGTTAATCGTTGCCGATACCGGCCGGAATGCACTCGCCATTGGGCGCGTTTCGGCCGTCACCGGCGATGAGCTCCTCTTGCAAACCGACACGGGCTACATTCAGGTCGCCCGAGACCGTGTGGTGGGTCCCTCACTACTGATTTTGCCCTTTGTGGGCTACCTCTTTCCCATCATCAGCAACTAAGCACTAGCAACCAGCGAATCAAGGAGTTTTCGTGTCGACTTACGGCGAATACATTGACGGGGCGGCCGATCAGCCTCGTCAATACATCGTGCGCGACGCTCGGCGCGTCGGATGGCGTCGGTTCTGGAAGTGGACCTGGCGCATCGCTCTCGTGTTGCTCGTGCTCCTCATCGCCCTCTTCATTCGCTTCATCCCGGAGTCGTTGAATCCCTTTACCGCGGCGCAAAGTCAGGGCAACCTGGCTCCCGCCCCGGGTGGCCTGGAGCCACCGGCAGTGGTGGCGGGCGGTGGTAGTACGTCGACGCCCCTAACGTTGGCCACAACCCCGACAAACGGGCGAACTCAAATCATCGCCGTCCCCGGAGGGCCTGGTCGAGACGGCGTGGATGGAGCACCCGGACGCGATGGGGCCAATGGCGCTGATGGTGCCACGGGCGCGAATGGCGCTGACGGAGGCATCAACAACGGGCAGGGCGACTCGAGCGTCATGGCCTGCGACGATTCGATCGGCGTTTCCCTGCGTTCATCGTGGAATTCGGGAGTTTTCACGCTCGATCGCCTGATCCTCACCGGAATCAGCGACGCGTGTGAGGGGTCGTTCTTCCACCTCATTCTTCTCGACGCAGACGGCACGTCGCTCGCCGACATCGAGGTTCCGTCAATTCACGTGGCGTCTCGCCAGGCAGTGGTGAGCGCGACCGATTATCCGGTCTTCACGTCCATCGAATCGGCACGGCTGGCCCGTGTTGTGATGGAGATTGCTTCCTAAAAATCTTCGCCAAATCTTGGCTCGCCGAGGGGGTGCATTCCCAGAAAACTCTCAATAAGAGAATTAGTATTGCGAGTATGGGTTTGTTCACCGGTTTGTTTGCGCGCGCGCGAATCGCCGCGATGAGTGTTCTCGCACTCGCCGTGGGATTGCTCGTGGCCGTGGCTCCGGTGGCCCCCGGGGCACAGGCCGCCGACATGTCGCAATTCCAGGCGGGCAACATCATTTCTGACGAACTCTTCTTCAACGGCGACGCCATGAGCGCCGCCGAGGTTCAAGCTTTCCTTGACGCCAAGGTTCCGTCGTGTTCGGGTGGGTATGTCTGCCTCAAGAACTACACAGAAACGACGCGCACGATCGCGGGTAATCCCATGTGCTCCGCCTACCAGGGTGCCGCCAATGAATCCGCTGCCACCATCATTTACAAGGTCGGTAAAGCCTGCGGAATCAGTCAAAAAACCATCCTGGTCATGCTGCAAAAGGAGCAGGGCCTCGTGACCAGCACGGCGCCCTCGACGGGCAGGTACCGAGCGGCGATGGGCGCCGGATGTCCCGACACAGCCGCGTGCGATTCCGAGTACTACGGATTCTTCAACCAGGTTCACTTCGGTTCGTATCAGCTCAAGCGCTACACTCAACCGCCGGGAACCGGCGCGGGAACGGAGTGGTACACGCGTTACGACTTGTGGAAGCCGGTCGGTCAGGTGTCCAACATTCTCTACAGCCCGGTGCGCGACGATGCCGGCAACTACGTGTGTGGCACTAAGTCGGTTTATATCGCCAACCAGGCCACCCATTCGCTCTACATCTACACGCCCTACACACCCAATACCGCGGCGCTCAATGCCGGTTATGGTTTAGGCGACGGATGCTCCGCCTACGGAAACAGGAACTTCTTCAACTACTACTACGACTGGTTCGGTAGCACGACAGCCGTGCGTCCGAATGCCCAGGTCACCCCAACGATTTCTGGTGCGACAACCGTTGGTGCCACCCTCACGGCGAACCCGGGTACATGGGTGGGCACCCCGGCACCCACGTTTGATTACACGTGGCAGGCCTGCACGGCAGTCCTCAGAACGTGGTCGGGAGGGCAACCGGCCGGATGTGTGACGCGAACAAGTGCTAAAACGTACGTCACTACAGCGGCCGATCTCGGGAAATACCTCACGGTGGCGGTCACCGGCTCAAATCCCAGCGGCGGAGTGACAATTTGGGCTCCCAGTACAGCAAGCCCGATTTCTGCACCTTCACCAACCCCCACACCCACGCCAACGCCGTCCGCGACGACAACGTCGCGTCCCACTGCCAGTCCTACACCGACCGCGACACGTACTCCGACCCCCACGCCCACAGCATCGCCGACGCCCACGCCGACGCCCACACCTTCGCGGCCGGGTGCTCAGGTCACGCCTTCTATTTCTGGTGCGAACACTGTGGGTGCCACCCTCACGGCGAACCCGGGCACGTGGGTCGGCACCCCGGCACCCACGTTTGGTTACACGTGGCAGGCCTGCACCACCGTTCTCAGCACGTGGTCGGGCGGGCAGCCAGCCGGATGTGTGTCGCGATCGACGGACAAAACTTATGTCACCACCGCTGCGGACCTCGGAAAGTACCTGACGGTTGCCGTCACCGCTGCGAATCCCAGCGGGGGTGTGACGATTTGGTCGCCGAGCACGCTTGCTCTCATCGGAGCACCCACGCCGACACCCACGCCGACGGCGTCACCGACCCCCACCCCGACCCCGACGCCCCTGCGGCCGGCGGCTCAGGTGACCCCATCAATTTCCGGCCCTCACACGGTTGGAGCCACGCTTACGGCAAACCCGGGTACGTGGGTGGGCTCGCCTGAGCCAACCTTCGTGTACACATGGCAGGCGTGCACGGCGGTTCTCAACTCGTGGTCGGGCGGGCAGCCCGCTGGATGCGTGAACCGATCGAGCGACAAAACCTACGTCACAACGGCGACCGATACCGGGAAGTTCCTGACGGTGGCCGTTACCGCCTCAAACCCAATCGGTGGTGTGACTATCTGGGCACCGAGCACTCCTGCTCTCATCGGAACATCCACCCCCACTCCCACTCCTACGCCTTCGCCGACACCCACACCAACTCCACGGCCGACGGCCACACCCACTCCGTCGGTAACGCCGACACCGACCCCGACCCCGACCCCGACCGCAACACGAACGCCGACTCCGACGGCCACGCCAACCCCCACGCCTTCGCCGACGCCGACTCCCACACCGAGCCCCTTGACAAACTTGCCCACGATTTCGGGAACTCCCCAGGTGTCGCACATTCTGATCGCGGATTCGGGCCAGTGGTTGGGCGCGCCTACCGCCGTGATTCCTGCCGATGGTCCGACGTACGGTCCGAACTCTTATCCCGTCAAGTCGATCCAGACATACCTCACCCGTGCGGGAATTCCTACTCCGGTTGACGGCATTTACGGCTCCACCACAACGGCAAACGTGAAGACCTTCCAAACCAGATATGGGCTGCTCGCCGATGGCGCCGTGGGCTCCGTGACCTGGTCCAAGATGCTGAGCCTCAAGCTCTTCACGAAGTACACCTACCAGTGGGTCTCGTGTACCTCGCCCCTGACTGTGGCAACACTGACGGCACCAACATTGTGCACGGATATTTCTGGTGGGACTTCCCCCACCTACGTACTGAAGAGCGCGGATCTCGGCAAACACGTCGCAGTGAAAGTGACCGCAATCAGCGGAGAGAAGACAGAAAATCGCTGGTCTGCATCCCGGGGTCTCGTCGTACCTTAGCCATGTCGCGGATGTCAGTTGTGTAACGATTACATACAATTATTCGCCTGACGCTCATCACGACGTCGGGCGCAATTCAGCGCCCCCTAGAGTAATGGCGGGGGCTTTTTTGTGATGGAGTCAGGTTCTTCGAAAGAGGTACAACAACGTGGTTGATGCCCCGGCTATTCGCCTGAACGCGCTCACGAAGACGTTCGGTGCTGTCACCGCTGTCGACAGTGTTTCTTTAGACATTGCCGCCGGTGAGTTCTTTTCGATGCTCGGTCCCTCGGGCTCCGGAAAAACCACGGTTCTCCGTCTCATCGCCGGGTTTGAGGCACCCACGAGTGGATCAGTGACGCTCTTTGGTAAGGATGTCACCTCTTCGGCCCCCTTCGACCGTGACGTCAACACTGTGTTTCAGGACTACGCACTGTTTC
>CANFVD010000051.1 GCA_947450345.1 Actinomycetota bacterium | reverse complement strand
CCGGCGCTCGCCTCGGGCGGCTGCCTCGTCGGAGCTGGCATCAATCACTTCTAGACTTAGCCCATGGCTGAGTTTATTTACACGATGGTGCGCGCCCGCAAAGCGGTGGGCGACAAGCTGATTCTCGACGACGTGACAATGTCGTTTTTTCCGGGAGCCAAGATTGGTGTTGTTGGCCCCAACGGTGCGGGAAAGTCCACCATCCTCAAAATCATGGCCGGGCTCGACACTCCATCGAACGGCGAAGCCAAGCTTGCGGCGGGCTACACGGTCGGCATTCTCATGCAGGAGCCCGAGCTCAACGACGACAAGTCGGTCCTCGAAAACGTCCAAGAGGGTGTTGGCGAGATCATGGGCAAGATCACGCGTTTCAACGAAATCTCGGCGGAGCTCGCTAACCCGGATGCCGACTACGATACTCTGCTCGCCGAAATGGGAAGCCTGCAAGAAGAGATTGACGCTGCTAACGCATGGGACCTCGACTCCCAGCTGGAGCAGGCCATGGATGCTCTTCGCTGTCCGCCGAGCGACGCGAGCGTCAAGGTGCTCTCGGGTGGAGAACGCCGGCGCGTTGCGCTCTGTAAGTTGCTCCTCCAGAAGCCCGACCTCCTTCTTCTCGACGAGCCCACGAACCACCTCGACGCGGAAAGTGTGCTGTGGCTCGAACAGCACCTGTCGAAGTATCCCGGCGCCGTTCTTGCCGTCACGCACGACCGGTACTTCCTCGACCATGTCGCGGAATGGATTGCCGAGGTCGACCGCGGTCACCTCTACCCCTATGAGGGCAACTACTCCACTTACCTCGAGAAGAAGGCCGAGCGACTCAACGTTCAGGGCAAGAAAGATGCAAAGCTGGCCAAGCGTCTCGAAGACGAACTCGAATGGGTGCGCAGCAACGCCAAGGGTCGCCAGACCAAGTCCAAGGCCCGACTTGCTCGTTATGAAGAAATGGCCACCGAGGCGGAGCGCACCCGCAAACTCGACTTCGAAGAGATTCAGATTCCGCCGGGACCGCGTTTGGGCCAGCAGGTACTCGAGGTCAAGAACCTCACGAAGGGCTTTGGCGATCGCGTTCTCATCGACAACCTGTCGTTCTCGTTGCCTCGCAACGGAATCGTCGGCATCATCGGCCCCAACGGTGTCGGAAAGTCAACACTGTTCAAGACCATCGTTGGCCTCGAACCAGCCGACGGCGGCGAAGTAAAACTTGGCGAGACCGTCAAGGTGTCTTACGTTGACCAGAACCGCGGGGGCATCGACCCCAAGAAGACGCTGTGGGAAGTGGTCAGCGACGGTCTCGATTACATTCAGGTCGGTCACGTCGAGATTCCTTCTCGGGCCTATGTGTCGACTTTCGGGTTCAAAGGTCCTGACCAGCAGAAGCCAGCTGGCGTTCTCTCCGGCGGTGAGCGCAACCGGCTCAACCTCGCGCTGACTCTCAAGCAGGGCGGAAACCTCCTCCTTCTCGATGAGCCCACAAACGACCTCGACGTGGAGACCCTGTCGAGTCTCGAGAACGCGCTCCTCGAGTTCCCCGGTTGCGCTGTGGTGATTACACACGATCGCTGGTTCCTCGACCGAATCGCCACGCACATCCTGGCCTACGAGGGCACCGAAGAGAACCCGGGTCACTGGTACTGGTTCGAGGGCAACTTTGAGTCGTACGAAGAGAACAAGGCGGAACGACTCGGTGCCGACGCCGCCCTGCCGCACCGCAGTAGCTATCGCAAACTCACGCGCGACTAGCAAACGCGGCAACCTCGATGCGACTTCACGTACCCATCAGCCTGCGCTGGTCTGACCTCGATGCCTATGGGCACGTCAACAACGCTGCGATGTTTGGCCTGCTCGAAGAAGCGCGTATCCACGCATTCTGGGCGGGCGAGGCTGAGTTTGCCGGCACTGCCGAGACGACCGTCAGCGCGGCCGCCCCGGTCACTCGTATCTTTCGCGGGGGCCCGGATGCTGACACCATCACCCTGATTGCCTGTCAACAGGCGGAGTATGTGGCCCCCATCCCGTATCTGCGCGACCCGTTGGATGTCGAAATGTGGATTGGCGCTCTCGGGGGAGCCAGCATGGACGTGTGCTACGAAATTTATTCACCGCCCGGTGTGTTGCCACGAGTACTTTTTGCGCGGGCACAGACCACGATTGTCGTGATTGACACGGCGACGCAGAAGCCGCGACGACTCACGGATGAGGAGCGCGGGGTCATTGAGCAGATCGTTGACGCTCCAGTGGTCTTTCGCGAGAGGTAGGCGTTTCGCTCAACTGAAGCCCGTGCATCCCTGCATAAGATAAGGGAAAATACCCCGCATGCCCTGGAAAGCGATTTGCTCATGCCTCGCCACACACCACGCGAACGACTTCACGCCGTAGATTCTCAGGTTCCCGCCGATCGGGTGCTCGATGCCAATTTCTGGCTTCAATTTGGTGTCAATCCGGACCCGTCAATGCGTGACAAGGTTCTCTTCACCACGATTGACGATGTGAGTCGTGTTGGGCCATCAACTTTCAACGTGAAGTTGGTGTGTGAGGCGTTGGACGTCTCATACTCCCTGATCAACCACCACTTTGGTAGCCGCGACGAACTGCTGGCCGAGGCTACCGTGTTGGCCTATGCCATGTACGTGGAAGAGCTCTGGCAGAACGTCAGCCTGGCGGAGACCACACCAGAAGCGCGGCTGGAAGCCTGGATACGCGCCTCCATTGCGTGGTCGGAGCGGATGAGTGGCTGGGGTGCCGTGCTGAATTACCCCACGGCGTCTCTCGACGTCACACAGTTTGTCCGGGAGAAGTACCTCACTGAAATGACAGAATGGGGCGAACTGAATCTCGGTCGGCTCTTCCTGCTCGTGCGCGACGTGCGCCTAGGAAGCGTTTCCGGCGTTCAGCTCGTTCGCGGTATGGTGCCCAAGTCAGCAATGCTCACCAGCCTTGCCGAGCAGCAGGTGATGGCTAGCATCGGCTGGTCTATTCTGGGCGTTTCGGTCTGGACGGCTGGACGCCATCTCCCCAGCGCGGATATCCCCGAAGCGAACGCCATTTTCGACAAGCTCGTGGACTATCACGTCGTGCGCCTGATCTCCGAAGCACGGGGCGCGCTCGAACAGTGACGCGCCGCCCTCGGCACCAACGCTAACTCGGTACGCGGACCATGCCCTCTTGCGCCACAGTGGCAAGAAGCGTGCCGTCGCGAGAGTACATTCGCCCGAGGCACAGTCCTCGGCCGCCCTGGGCGCTGGGGGATTCCTGCACATAGAGCACCCATTCGTCGGCCCGGCCGTCACGGTGAAACCACATGGCGTGGTCGAGGCTTGCAGCCTTGAGTCCTTCGGTAGCCCAGGGAACGCCGTGCCGGCGATAGATGGATTCCAGAATCGTGTAGTCGCTCGCATAGGCAAGGGCAGCTCGATGAAGGCTGGCATCGTCGGGCAAGCGATCGAGACAACGCATCCAGACGGCTTGGTGTGCAACATTCGGTTGAGGCACATCGACGTAAATGGGCCCATTGATGTAGCGGATGTCGATCGGCCGCTGTGCCGCCCAATACGACGCGCGAGGATGATTGAGTTCAGCAAATAGCTCGGCGGGCTCCGGAAGTGTTTCGGGGTCGGGTATCCCGTCAGGCATGGACTGTGCGTGGTCAAGGCCCGTGACGACTTCCTGAAACGACGCGATCATCGAAAAGATGGGCACGCCGTTCTGGAGTCCCTGGGTGCGTCGCGTGCTGAACGAACGCCCGTCGTGAATGCGGTCGACGGTGTACTGAATCGGCTGTGTGTCGTCACCGGGGCGCAAGAAGTACCCGTGCATCGAGTGAACCGGTCGACTGGACTCCACCGTGGCACTCGCGGCAATCAGTGTTTGCGCCAACACCTGCCCGCCGAAGACCCGATTGTGCGGCATCTTGATGCTGGTGCCAACGAATGTGTCGGCTGCTCCGGACTCGGGTCGGAGGGTGAGCGATTGCAACATGGCGGCGACACTCTCGTGCATGGAGCCCCTCTCGACGGCGGCAACTGTTTCTCTCGCTAGTTTAGGTAGCAATGGAAGACGAACTTGTGCTCGCCTCGGTGCACGACCTCACCGATCTCACCACGTTCATGGCACGGGCAGCCACTCTCGGGTGCGAGCATGTTCGACTGAGTGCCCATGGAACAGCCCTCGTGGTTTCCGTTGCCGTCATCACGCGTGCGTCCCTCCTCGACACCACTCCGACAATTTTGGGCGTTCGCGTTTTCGAGCTCGCCACGGAATCGGCTCTTGATCGTGTCATCCTGGTTCGCGCGCTTTCGGACAGACTCGCCCGGGGAGAGCTCAGGCTCCCGTTGCCGCCAGGGATTCCCGGCGTGGGTTGGACGGGAGTCGCTCCGCCGGCTGGTGGGTGGCTTCCCGCCGGCAGTATTTCTGAGGGCGAGCTCGCGCGCGTTGCTCAGGAGGGCATTGCCGAGGTCGCCAGTGTTTCTGGTAAGGGGGCGCTCATTGTTGCGCGCGTGCGGACCGAAGTGTGGTCGCGCCTCCAGATATTCGCGTCATCGTCACTCCTGCCGCTCGTTGCGGGCTCTCCGCGTGACGTTTCTTCGGTTGGAGCCCCCGCGGGTGTTGCCCTCGCCGCATTCGGGCTTGGGTTCCTCGCGGCGGAGGCCGGCGTGCTCGAGAGTTCCGATGAGGTCCGGATATCCCGGGCGGCGAGTTGGACGCGGTTTACCACCACCCGCGGGTACGTGATTTTTCGTTAGCGCGTTTCGAAACGTGAGGCGCTGGAGTTCCGGACTAGTCGGGCTGGTTGGTCATGGCGTGGGCTGCGCGGTCTACGTAGTCGAGCATTTCTTCGTTGTGCAGAGGTGCCAGTTTCAGCGACTCAATAGCGTTGCGCATGTGCACCAACCAGCGTTCGCGGGCCTCGGCATTGATGTGAAACGGCATGTGACGCAAACGCAGGCGCGGATGGCCGCGCGTGTCGGAGTAGGTGGTGGGTCCGCCCCAATACTGCTCGAGAAAGAGTTGCAACCTGAGGCGAGCGGGCTCCAGGTCCTCTTCGGGGTACATGGGACGCAAGACCGGGTCATCGGCAAGGCCGCGATAAAACTCACGCGCGAGTTTTTCAAACGTGGGGTGCCCGCCCACCTGGTCGAAGAACGACGTGTCGTTCATCGACGCCGTTTGGCGGCACGCTTGGTTGCCTCGTAGGAGAAGTTGCCCACGCGCAGGATTTCACCATTGCGCACAAACCAGATCACACCGTCGTCGTCGCGCAACGTGGTGATGCGGACGCCGACGGCCTCCACCGTCCCCACGGCGAGACCGAGGTCAACCTTGTCACCCACGCCCAGTTGATCTTCGAGGACCATCAGAAATCCGCTGATCACATCCTTGATGATGTTTTGTGCGCCGAAGGCAAGCGCTGCTCCCACGATTCCCGCGGAGGCCAGCACGGCGGCCAGGGGAATGCCCAGTACCTGCATGATGAGGATCAGCGCGAATCCGGCAACGACCCACGTGACGAAGTTGTCGAGAACAGTGCCCATGGTCCGCGTGCGCTGAACGATGCGCGGATTCGCGGGGTTGCTGAGGGCAACGTCGACGGGGTCCTTGGACGGAGCTTTCTTTCGTGCTTGCTGCACAATCCGTTTCACGACAACGTGGTTGATGGCCACCAGCCCGAAGCGAACTCCCACGGCGACGGCGGCGACCACCACGCTAGATATGAGCGGTGCGAACGGTTCGAGCGCCGGCCACAACTGAGCCCAGAGGGCGTTCATGCTCTAGTCCTCTTGCGCGTCGCGCGCCTGAGCGGCCAACGCCCGATCGACACCCGCCAGGTTTTCAATGACCAGTCGGCGCAGGGCCGGCTCGTCAGGGTTCGCCGCGAGCCACGACTGAGCGGCGGCCTGCAGGTCGGCGTTGGCCACAGCCGAGGGGAAGAAGTCAACAATCAAGGTCTCGGCAATCTGGAACGTGCGATCCTTCCAAATACGCTTGAGGGCATCAAAATACTTCGGGATGAACGCCGCGAGCAGTGAGGTATCGGCGGCGCGAAGGAATCCGAGACCCGTGTTGCGAATGATGAGGTTTGACGCGGAGTCATCGGCGAACACCGAGTCCCACGCACGTTGTTTTCCGGCGAGGGTGGGGACAGCCGCTCTGGCGTTGGCTGCCGACTGCTGTCCGGTGGCCGTGTTGTCCTCGGCGAGGTACGCCTCAACGTCGTCTTCAGTGGCGCGTCCGCCCGCGACGAGCGCGATGAGGAGATCCCACCCGAGGTCGGTGTCAATGTCGAGCCCCGCAAGCGCCGTGTGACCTCCGCGCAGCGAGGCGACCGTATCGAGTTGCGACTCGGTACGCGCGAGGGCCGAGAAGGCCTTGACGAACTGGAACTGATTGTCGCTTCCCGCCGCAGCCGACTGAGCCAGAGACCACAGCAGGTCACCGGCCTCGCGAATCCGCGCCTCGCGCGTTGCCGGCGAGGTGTACATCGTGAGTGCGGTGGCGAACTGTGCGAGCGTCGTGCGCACAGTGGTGGATTCGGTCTCCGCCGCGATGTTTCCCGCAACCAGGTCGAGGAAGTGGCGCGCGGGAAGCTCGGCGTCTCGCGTAGCGTCCCATATGGCGCCCCAGACGAGGGAACGTGCCAGCGGATCGGCGATGCGGGCGAGGTTGGCGATCGCAAAGGCGACCGAATCGGCATCGAGGCGAATCTTGGCGTAAGCCAGGTCGTCATCGTTCAGCAGGATAATCCCCGGGCGCTTGAGGCCCACGAGCTCGGGCACCTCGGTGAGGGCGCCGTGCACATCGAGCTCGATGCGGTGGGTGCGCGTCACGGCCGAACCGGAGAGTTCGTAAAAACCAATGGCCATGCGGTGCGGACGAATGGTGGGCCACTCTGCCGGAGCGGTCTGCTCAATGGCAAACGATTCGATTGTGCCATCCGCGGCACATTCCACCCGGGTGCGCAGCGTGTTGACGCCGGCCGTCTCCAGCCACAGTGTGGTCCACTCGCTCAGGTCGCGACCACTCGTGGCCTCGAGTTCCACCATCAGGTCACTCAGCTCGGTGTTGCCCCACGCGTGCTTCTTGAAGTACTGCGAGACGCCGGCGAGGAACTGGTCCTGGCCCACCCAGGCTCCGAGCTGCTTGAGCACCGATCCACCCTTGGCATACGTGATGCCGTCGAAGTTCACCTGAACATCGTCGAGATCGCGAATTTCGGCAACGATGGGGTGCGTTGAGGGCAGCTGGTCTTGGCGGTAAGCCCAGCTCTTTTCCATGGCGGCAAACGTGGTCCATGCCTCGTGCCACTCGGTGGCCTCAGCAGTAGCCAAGGTCGACGCGTACTCGGCAAACGACTCGTTGAGCCACAGGTCGTTCCACCAGCGCATGGTGACGAGGTCGCCAAACCACATGTGCGCGAGTTCGTGCAGGATGGTCACCACGCGACGTTCGCGCATGGCGTTCGTGACCTTGCTGCGGAATACGTAGGCCTCGGTGAAGGTCACGCAGCCCGCGTTCTCCATGGCACCCGCGTTGAACTCGGGAACAAAGAGCTGGTCGTACTTCTCGAACGGATAGGGCACGTCGAACTTGTCCTCGTAGAACTCGAATCCCTGCCGCGTCTTCTCGAAGATGTAGTCGGCATCTAAGTACTCGGACAACGACGCCCGACAGAAGACGCCGAGCGGAATCACGCGACCGCTCGAACTGGTGAGTTCGCTGCGTTCGACCACGTAGGGGCCCGCAACGAGCGCGGTGATGTAAGACGAAATCCGCGGGGTCGCGGCAAACGACCAGGTGGCGTTGCCGGCGGAGGCGGGAGTGGGCTCCGGCGTGCTCATGTTGCTCACCACATGCCAAGCTGCGGGCGCGGTGATGGTGAACTGGAACGAGGCCTTGAGGTCGGGCTGCTCAAACACGGCGAATACGCGGCGAGAGTCGGGAACCTCAAACTGAGAATAGAGGTAAACCTCGTTGTCGACGGGGTCGACAAAGCGATGAAGACCCTCGCCTGTGTTTGTGTAGGCGAAGTCCGCATCGACCTCGAGCACGTTTGAGGCGGCCAGTCCCGTGAGATGAATCCGCACACCGTCGGCTGCCGAAACGGGCACGTCGACGCCGTTGAGGCTGATGCGGTGCACGGTGCTGGTGATGGCGTCGATAAAAGTCTCTGATCCGGCTCGGGCCGTAAACGTTACCGTCGTGCGCGAGCGGAAGGTGTCGGGTCCCTGAGTGACATCGAGGTCAACCGCGTAGCTGTCGACAGCGATGTGGCTGGCACGTTCCTGCGCTTCAACGCGGGTCAGGTTTTCTCCGGGCACGGGCCGCTCCTCAGTTTTTGCGGGTTGAGCAGACCGTTCGGCGACCCGTTCGAAACCCGTCATAAGTTATTTCGAGACCTCATCAGCCTACCTATGGCTCGCCGCTAAAATCGGGGCATGCGCATTCACATCGCCACCGACCACGCCGGCCTCGAGTTCAGCCAGACGCTGCAGCAACACCTGCGCAACGCTGGTCACGAGGTAATCGATCACGGCCCCACCGAATTCGATGCGCTCGATGACTATCCGGCGTTCTGCATCAACGCCGCAGCGGCGACCGCGCGCGACCAAGCGGCAGGTGTCGCGGCGTTGGGCGTGGTCTTTGGCGGTTCGGGCAACGGCGAGCAGATGGCCGCCAACAAGGTGGCCGGCGTGCGGGCTGCCCTGGTCTGGAGCTTGGCCACAGCCAAACTCGCCCGTGAACACAACGACGCCAACGTGATCTCGATCGGTGCCCGTCAGCACACCATCGACGAAGCTGTGAGCTTTATTGACGCCTTCATTGCGGAGCCGTTCTCGGGCGACGAGCGACACGTGCGCCGCATCGCGCAGCTGGCCGAGTACGAGTCCACGGGCGACATCGTCGGCAAGGGCGTCGATCACTAGCCTTTCCTCCACCGCCGCATAACACAACAACGGTTGCTCAGACTCTCGTTTGAGCCCAGTGGAACGAGGGCTTACCGCCACGATGTGATGTGTGCGAGTGCGTGATGTTAACAAGAGGATTGAGGGGCACGGAGGTGTCTTTGTGAGGCAGAAGGGCTCACATCGGGTTTATCGTGTCAATAGGGGAACGTGGGTGATTATGGTTGTCGTTCCTCAACACGGTGGCGACGTTCCCAAGGGAACGCTCCGATCAATTGAAAGAGATCTCGAGCCCATGCTCGGAGAGAGGTGGCTGACATGGTGATACTCGTGAAGGTGCGCCACGAAGATGCCCGCTGGCTGGCCGACGTGCCGGACTGTCCCGGTGTTCATACTTTTTCCGATGATTTTGACAATCTTGAACCTATGGTTCGCGAGGCACTGGGCGCCTATTTCGACATCGACGACGAGGCATCTTTCGACTTGCGCATGGAAATTGTCGACGCCGAGTCGACCGCCTAACGCGTGCCCGAGGGACATTCGGTTCATCGCATCGCCCGACAGTT
>CANFVD010000050.1 GCA_947450345.1 Actinomycetota bacterium | reverse complement strand
TTGTAGATCACCTGCACCGCCAACAGGGCAGCGACAAGTGCCGGGACGGGGAAGAACACCAGAACAACAGAGGCCACGAGGATGGCGAAGTAAATAGACAGGAGAATGCCGCGCGCTTCGGTGAAGGGGCCCCACGCCTTGTCCACAAGTGGGGACTTCATCAACATGAGAACGACGATGGGAATCAAGACCACGATGTTCACGGCCAGCGAGATGTAGATGAGGGTCTGCATCGAAAAACACTAGCACGATGCGTTTTGATCCAAGCGGAACAGGTCCCGGAGTCTTCCCTCGAGAACGCCTAATTAAGTAAAGTTGTGGCATGACGACACAACGACTCCGACGTGTTTCTGCGGCAGCCGCTCTCGCCCTCGTGTTGGGCGTGGTGCTCTCCGCGTGTGGCACGGTTCGAGAAAACCTCGATTTTCGCAATGCCGCCAATCTCGACACATTCATGTGCATCAGCAACTACTCCGGCCAAAAGGTTGTGGTCTCCAAGAAAGCTCGCGTCGACAGCACCTCCGTCACGATGAAATCGGGAGATGTCCTCTGTCAAGACTCCCCGGGCGGAATCATCATGAGTGACGAATCGGTCTACATCACCTTCGTCGACCGCAACCCTGTGCCGCAGGAATCAATTACGTGGGGAAATCCCTGGATCGGCCAGCCGTACATTGGCATCAACGGTCAGGAATACGGACTTCGCGAGGACCAGAGCGGCAACGTCACCGTAAGCGACCTCAACTACACAATCAAGCGATCCCTGGACACCGACTTCAAGGTGCTCACCCTGTCGCTGCTCCCCTGACGTCCGCTGCCCTCGGAGAACGCATCGATCTTCGGGCTGACTACCAGAGCATCGGACGCTCGAGGTCACGTGTGCCGTCATTGGGGAACTCGGGAAGTTCGGTACTTCCCGCGCGCATGCAGATCCAGCGCAACTGCTCGGGGCTGTCCGGGCGAGCACGCCAGGTGCGCATCACGTTCTGACCAACGCGCACCACGGAGCCCGCCTCCACCTCAACGAGGTCATCGCCGAGTCCCATCTGACCGCGTCCCGAGATGAAGAAGTAAATCTCTTCAATGTCTGAATGATCGTGCCAGTACCCGGCTTCTTCGCCCGGCTCGAGCGCGTTGACCGTGATGCCGATGTACTGATTCTTCATCTCGTGGTCGACGACCCGTCGGCCATCGCGCGACGAATCCGGGCGAAACCCCCCAAAGTAGTCGCGCCACTGATCGGGCGCACCGACATTCATCACTTCGTAATTTGCCATAGACCTCATCATGAGTGAGCCCGGCTCCTTAGGCAATACCCGGGAGGGATGCTGGCCCGTGGTTCGTGAGGGTCATTCGCTTCACTTAAACTGGACACAGCTCCTTAGTCAGACTCACGGCCCTCCGTGCGCGCCCAAAGAATCGGAATCCGCCCGTGCTCAACGTCAAAGACCTTGAGTTGCGCGTGGGTGCGCGAGTGCTCATGTCGGATGTCTCCTTTCGCGTTTCCAGCGGCGACAAGATCGGACTCGTCGGCCGCAACGGTGCAGGCAAGACAACACTGACCAAGACTCTCGCCGGCGACCTTCAGCCAGCCGGTGGGTCGATCGAGGTGGGCGGAGAAATTGGGTACCTGCCCCAGGATCCCCGTTCCGGTGACCCCGAAGAACTCGCCCGAACGCGCATCTTGAACGCCCGCGGGCTCGGGCAACTCGTGCAGGGAATGGCCGAGAACAGCCTGCTGATGGGCGACCCGAACGAAGCGATCGCAGCCGAGGCGATGCGCAAGTACGGAACGTTGTCTGACCGCTTCGACGCGCTGGGTGGGTACGCGGCCGAGGCGGAGGCTGCCGCCATTGCGTCAAACCTCAAATTGCCCGACCGCATTCTCGACCAGCCGCTCAAGACGCTTTCGGGTGGTCAGCGTCGTCGCATCGAGTTGGCGCGCATCCTGTTCTCGGGCGCCGACACCATGCTGCTCGATGAGCCCACCAACCACCTCGATGCCGATTCGGTGACCTGGCTGCGCGAGTTCCTCAAGGGCTACCAAGGCGGTCTGATCGTGATTAGCCACGATGTGGAGCTCGTGGGCGAGACCGTGAATCGCGTGTTCTATCTGGACGCCAACCGCCAAGTCATCGACATCTACAACATGAATTGGAAGAACTACCAGAAGCAGCGCGAGCAAGACGAGCAGCGTCGCAAGCGTGAGCGTGCCAACGCCGAGCAGAAGGCCACGACGCTGCAAACTCAGGCGGCCAAGATGGGTGCGCGTGCCTCGGGAGCCGTCGCCGCTAAGCAGATGGCCCGTCGAGCCGAAACACTACTGGCCGGGCTCGACGAGGTGCGACAGAGCGACAAGGTCGCAAAGCTGCGTTTCCCCGACCCAGCGCCCTGCGGCAAGACGCCCCTCATGGCCACCGATCTCTCGCGGTCTTACGGTTCGCTCGAAATCTTCACGGCTGTCGACCTTGCCATCGACCGCGGTTCGCGTGTGGTGATTCTCGGCTTCAACGGTGCCGGCAAGACCACGCTGTTGCGCATTCTGGCCGGTGTTGACCAGCCCGATACGGGTGAGGTCATTGAAGGTCACGGCCTCAAGGTGGGCTACTACGCCCAGGAGCACGAGACGCTGCGTGTTCAGGATTCGGTGCTGCAGAACATGGTGTCGGCCGCCTCGCACATGACCGAGACCGAGTGCCGCAAGGTTCTGGGGTCGTTCCTGTTCAGCGGCGATGATGTGCTCAAGCCCGCGGGCGTGCTCTCCGGTGGGGAGAAGACCCGTCTCGCCCTGGCCATGCTCGTCGTGTCGAGTGCCAACGTGCTCCTACTCGATGAGCCCACCAACAACCTCGATCCCATTTCACGAGAAGAGATTCTCGGCGCACTGGCGAGCTACAAGGGCTCAGTGGTTCTCGTCTCGCACGACCCCGGCGCCGTCGAGGCGCTCAACCCCGAGCGCGTGCTCATTCTGCCTGACGGCGTTGAGGACCACTGGAACAAGGATTACGCCGACCTCGTGGAGTTGGCATAGTCGGGATGTGATGCGGTTCAGTTGACTCGATGACCGCAAATCCCACCCTTACGAGGTGTGTGAATCTTTGCCTTCAGCTATGTCCTGGACTTCGTCACTTATTTCGTCAACGTCCTTTTCGAGACCTTTGAGATTGAGGAGAAGCTTCTTTATTGCGGCGATCTCTTGAGCGTGCGATTTGCGGGCGGCCTTGGCCAACTCAAACTCAGCCAGTGAGGCGGCGTGAGTCTCATCAATTTTCTGTTGCACGCCCTTGGACTGCACGTCTTGCCCCACCATGATCACGGCGAGCAGAACAAGTTGCAGAAACGTTTGGGCTATCCACGCCACAATGATGATGGGATCGCCGGTGCTGATGGCGGCCGGCAAACTGATGAGGGCGATGGCGGCAAAAACATAGGCGGCCCACATTGTGCCGACGGATTTCGTAATGGCGGCAGCCAAGCGCTCGTTGAACTGACGTATTCCCATGGCAGTATTCAATCAGTCGACGACAGAGGGCGCAGAAATTCTTGCCACGTCGCGTGCGGCCCTAGACGTTCGCGAGGATGAAGTCCACGCGCTCCTCTGGCGGCAGCACGGGCACCTCGACGACGTCGAAGCCGAGCTCTACATAGGTGCTGAGGATGGCGTGATGCAGGTTGGTCTGTGTCTCCCCGTCTTCGATGCGCCCGCGGTCAGCGATGAAGTCGAGCGGGTCGAGAACGAAAACGCGCCTGTAACGGCTTCTGCGCGAGGCGTCCGCCAGCTCCGGATTCGGAGTGAGGTTGAGGAATCGCTCGTAGGCGAGTCCATCGGGAATTCCCCGATCGAGAAAGACCGTTTCGTCGGGGTCAAGCTCGGACTCGAGCCGCAGCTGCCGTTCGAGTATTACCTCTTGAAACCACTCGCCTGCCCCCCGCACCTCTTCCAGCGTGCGGCCCTGTGCCATCTCTTCGGTGATGATGGCGCGCGCTTGTTCCTCGGTCGTTCGATGCCCACGGGCCGCGAGAAGGCGCACCGTCGTCGTCTTGCCCGAACTGGGCGCGCCACTTATCGCGTACCAGGGAGGGCTCGCGTTCGTCATGGTGGTCACTTTCGGTGGAGAAGCGTACCTGTCAAACCTAGTTGAGGGCATCGGCAACTCATGGCCAACGACGACGGCCGAGGATCCGCGGCGTCGACACGTCGTAACCTTGACTGACCGCAGTATTGAGAACCGTCGAACAGGACACCGCATGGCCGGGATTGTAGATTTTGTGAACGTCTCAACCGAAGGGCTGGAATCCTCTCCGGTGGTTGACGCCCTCGCCGGCTTGCGGGCAAATGAGGCGCGTTACTTCGCGAACAAATACAAGCACGTTTTCACAACGGTCGCCGCTTCAGAAGCCAC
The DNA here is from genome assembly GCA_947450345.1 of Actinomycetota bacterium. Taxonomy (GTDB): domain Bacteria; phylum Actinomycetota; class Actinomycetes; order Actinomycetales; family Microbacteriaceae; genus UBA963. Next base: position 5,162 of record CANFVD010000050.1, on the reverse strand, counting down.
CGACGTCGTTGATCGCGTGAACCTCATCCTGACCGAGCGGGACATCGTCATTGCGTCACGACCACTCGAAGTAACAGACTTCGTGGTCGACGGTCTGCGCATGTCTTACGTGTTCTATGAGAGCGGGCTCGCCATCAACGTGATGTACACGATTGAAAATGCCTCAAAGCGCGCGGTGGGATTCAAACTGTCGCAGGGCATGGACGTTCCAGCCGAGTTGGCCGAGAAATTCAAGTTCGCCCGCCAGAAGTCGAAGCTCGCCGGTGAGATTCGTGGCTCTTACTTTGTCATCAAGGGTGAGTACTGAAACTCGCCGAATTACGACTGTGCCCTCACACAACGTCGCTAGTAAGCCACAAAGACGTACGTCGTGATGCCGCACGCGAGGAAGTACACCGCGAGATAGGCCACGGTAACGCGCCAATCCGGCTTTATTGATCGACGCTCCTCCTCATTGCGAACGTTCCACGTGTGGGCGATGGCTTGGAAGATTGTGGCGACGATAAAGACGTACGACAGGATGTAAAGAACGTCGATCAGCATCAGATACTCGACGTTGGGAAGACCGTTCGAGACGCCTGTCTCCATGGCAACCAACGTCAAAAGCCCAGTGATACCGAGGCCGATACGCGCATCGCCGAGGCGTGGCGGAATCAAAAAGATGAGGCTTGCGGTAATCACAACGAGAAGCAGGGGCAAGAGGAATTTCACCGCGCTCGACCATATGGGGTGCGATATTGGCATGGTAATCACAGTTCGTGAATACGTGTCGGCGATGGGGTTTCCAATGTCACCAAAATTAGTGCTGTACTCAAAATTGGTCGTGATGAGCTGTGGCTCTCCGACCGTAAATCCCGGCAAGGTTAACCCTGAATCCATGACCACGGGTTTTGAGTCGGGAATGAAGTTGATCGTGTAGTCGCCGAGGAGCGTTCCTTCAATCACGATGGGGAGCACCTGGCCACCAAAAGGATAATCCGCCAGGTTGGGCTTGAAGTTGAATGCCCCTTGATAGTGGAACGAGTGATAGAGCGTTCCATCGGGCTGCGGGATGGGCCCGACTTCGAGCGGGGTACGCATCGCACTCCAGCTCTCGGAAGCGTTCATAATCTCAAAATGCTCGTCCGGATGTAGATCAGGATTGCTCCACCGCATCCATACGTAGAAGTCAGCGGTATAGCTACTTGTCTCGAAATTAATGGCCTGGATGTTGAAGATATACGCGCCGATGACGACGTCGTTGGGGCCAGTCGGCGATGCGGGGACAGTGGTCACACCGCTCACCTGCGACACGACATCGGACGACGACGTCGAGGGCGCAGGAGTTGACGCCTGCGCAGCAGAACCCAGCGTGGACATACCGACAAGGACTGTGGCCGAGAACAGCAGAACAGCCGCCCATCGGGAAATGCGAGTCACCCGCACGTTGCCTCCCGCTCGGATCCCTGTGATAACTTAACCGCTTAAAGCCTATTGCAATTGCTGAGGAGCGCTCGTGGTGACGAAAAAATTGGTCAAGCGGGCCGGAGTAATTCTTGTCGCCCTCGCTTTCGTGGTGGCACCCCTCACTGCCTGTGCGCCCTCGGTAGGTTCGCTTGATCAGGTGGGCCAGTTGCGAAACATTGACGGGGGCGTAGCGCTCACGATTCCGGCCCTGTGGGCAGGCCAAGCGTCAGACGGTTCATACGTTGGCGGCGTGGAGCCGGCCGAGGTCATGGTGCTCAAACACCGCGACAACGTTGACCCTGTCGACCTCACCCGTATCGACTCATCAGGAGCCGGCCCGCAGTGGCGCGCTGCCACCGCCCAGGCCGCCGCAGTGGCCACGCTGATGAGCGCACGCGACCCCGAAGAGATTGATCTTGGTTTTAGCGTGACGGGCCCCATCGACGGGCCTTCGGCAGGAGGAATCCTCACCGTCGGCTTGCTGGCCAACCTCACCAACACCCCCCTCATTCCTACGGTGGCCATGACCGGAACGATTTCCCCCGACGGCACCATTGGCGAGGTCGGTGGAGTCTCCACAAAGGTCAAGTCGGCTGCCGCTGTGGGCTTTAAGACCATCATCGTGCCCGAGAATTCCTTTGGTGTCATGGATGAAGCCACGGGCAAGCAGACCGGAATCGTCGAATACGGGAAGACCGTAGGCGTCACCGTCATCAAGGTGCGCACCGTTGGTGAGGCGTACAAGATATTCACCGGCAAGGACTACACGCCGGAGCTCCAATTGTCGGCACAACCCTCGCCGTCAACTGAAGCCGCAATCCGGGATAACTGCTCCTCGATGACCGAACGACTCACGGCCGCAATCGCAGCGGCGCCTGCGGGCACAGATTCCGCCACTCTGGACCTCGCTCATGCCGCCGTCGCCACGATGGCCGAGGCCACCGCAGCTCAAGATTGGCCGCGTGCGTACGGCATCGGCTCGTTCGCCTATCTCCGCCTCATGCGTGCATCAGGCGGGGCCTCCGCACAGACCCTCGTCGATACAGCGGGCTTCGAGGCCGCACGCGCGCAAATGACCGCCGATATCGACGCGGCCCTCACCGAGGCCATCTCCGTGCGGGATGCCACACTGGCAACGCCCGAGGACCACATCGAAGAGGTGGTCTATTTGCCCGAAGCTCTGGGGTGGGTCACCTATGCAATCGCGTCCTATGGGGGCGCGCTAGATGAACTCAAGCTCGCTACCGATGCGGGTGCGATCGTGTCCGCCGGACGAGTTCTCGCCGAGGAGCGGGCCGGCGTGAGCGAAATGCTGGACGACTCCCTCGTCGTTCTGCACGCCATGCCCACCCAGAATGCTTATGACCCGACCGAAGTTCAGACCTTCTTGAACGGATACACCGAACTGCTGGCTCGAGCTGGTCAGGCGAACGTGGACTACTACACCACGCTCTCCGGCAGTGAACTCAGCGCCGACGGCCAGTTCCGGGATGACGGCATCATGTCTACCGTGGCTCGCCTCGAAGCAAATGTGGCTGAGCTTCCCGAAGCTGCAACGCTCTCCGACAGTGTCAGCAATGCCGCATCCACCATGACGTACTTCGTGATGTCCAACGGAATGTTGTCGAGCGGGCAGTCATATGGCTTGAGCATCGCTGAGGATGATCTTCGTACCAGCGCCTACTCAGGAATTTTGGATGCCTCGGTGGATGCAAGTTCGTCGACCGTTGAGTCGTTTGCTGCCCTCCTCGAAGCCGACGGCTACGCGGTGGGATACCCGCTGTGGTCAACGCGATGGGCCACGGCTGCAGCTACGACCTACCGGGATACTCCACAATCAGCCAATGCTGCCTGGGTGGCATTGAACGAGGCCTGGTATGACGCCGTCGGACTCTTCATGCTGACGGCAATTACTTCGGTGGAGTAGTCGCGCACGTTTAGTTTGCTCGAAGCACCAGCATGAACTGCCCACCACCCGGTTGTGCCTCAGCCGTGAAGGCGACGTCCGGGGCATAGCGCGAGAGTCGATCGAGCAGCCACTCCGCCGCCGCACGGGCATCGTTCTCGTCAGGGCACCGGGCGACAACCTCGCGGCCGCCCTTGCGTGACAACCGTTCGACGATCGCAACAATCGGTGCAGGGTCGATCACAAAGAGGTCGGCGGCCCAGGGCACCACGGGCGCAATTTTGCCCTTCTGGGTGTTGCAGGCGCGATGTGCCAGGCGTTCAATCGTGGTGGCACCCTTCTTCGATTTGGCGACAGCGAACGAATCGATGCTGGGGCCCAGATCGGCGTTCACGGAAGCATCAGGATCGACCGGCGCATCGCACAACCAACAACGCCAGCCGTCACGCTCGCCCACCTCATTCAGATCACTCATGAGTTCAGGCTACGCGAGATGGGTGGCCGTGATTGCGGAAGCGATCGAGGGGTTCCCGAAGGGAGCGCGTACACTGGTCGCGTGGATAGACGCACGTTTATCTCCGCAGCAGTGGCGCTCGGAGCAACCGGACTCATGTGCGGTTGCGCGCGTCTATCGCCTGACCAACTCGCTGCCGCGGCACTTCCTGTAGCGAGCCTGGCCCCGCTACCTGTGACAGCTCCCGGACCCCAAGCCATCGCCTTTGACCCGAGTCGGATCTCGCGCCAGAGTGTGCCCAACGGTTCGATTTACGAACTCCCCAACGACAACACAGATTTGATTGCCTGGACGGTCGATGACGGCTTTGGTGATGAGGTGACGCAGGCGTACGCCCGGTTCGTTCGCGACTCGGGAATTCGAATCACGTTTTTCGTCTGCGCTGAAGCACCCGGTTGGTCGCACTCGGCAGCGATCCTGCGCCCCCTCGTAGAGTCCGGCCAGGTCCAAATTGGCAACCACACGCGCACGCACTCGAACCTGCTGAACCTCTCCGATGCCGAAATTCAGAAGGATCTGCTCGACAACAATGCGCTGATTGGCAACCTGTTTGGCGTCGACTCGCGTCCCTACTTTCGCCCACCGTTCGGAAACTATGACGACCGCGTCGCCGCCGCAGCGGCCTCCGTGGGCTACACAGTGCCCGTGCTGTGGAACGGGACGCTTTCCGACTCCGGCGAGATTCCGCCCGAGACGCTGATGTCATTTGCCGATCGCTATATGCGCAGCTCAAACATCCTCCTCGGCCATGCCAACTTCTGGCCGGTGACGGTGCTCTTCCCGCGCCTCGTCGGTGTGCTTGAAGATCGAGACCTCATGACCGTCACCCTCAACGATGTTTACGGAGCATGAACAAATGACCACATCGCGTCGTCACCCGCAAGCACTCACCGTTGCGCTTGTCGCCATCGGCAGTGTCGTCGTGGGTGCCGCCGGAATGTTTGGCGCCCTCACGTTCATCAACGGTGAGCTCCCCGTGCCCTTCGCTCACACCACCCCCACTCCGAGCATCACCCCGCGACCATTACCCGGCACGGCGTGGGCCGAAGCCACCGCCACAGCTCTGCCCGTGTCGGTGGTGGCGCCGGGATCGAAGATCACTCTCGGGAAGCCCGCACAGGTTGAACTCGCGCTCGGCAAAGGTCGGTCCGCCCTCGTCAGCATCACACCGACCGCGCCCAGGCCTGCCTCAGCATCCGACCTCGCCGTCCTGCGCAAGGCCACCCCCCAATTGGCCGGAATGACGGTGTACTACTTGCCCCTCAGGGTGATGAAGGTCGCCGGCGATTCCCTCGC